>JAADHX010000138.1 GCA_013151655.1 Actinomycetota bacterium | reverse complement strand
CCGCGGCTGGACCGAAAAACATGGCGGCAATGTTTGCGTGGCTGAACGGCCGAGTTAGCCGTCTCTCACCGCCCAAAAACGTTGGTCGGCCACGGTACTGATCACCTATCAGAAACCCCGAAGTCGTCGTGTACTCGACCACCGCGACAGTGGCGGCCAAGCAGACCCCGACACCAACCGAGATGAGGAGTGCCGAGCGATGCCTGCGAGCGACGACGATGGTGGCAACAGCGACGGCGAAAACGATGCTCAGGTCGAGAGTCCGCTGATGCACAATCGAACCGAACGGGGAAAAGTAAGCCGCAGTCAACAAACCAAGTTCGCCAACAAAGAGGCCTCGAAGCACCAACCTTTGCGACGACGACCACGCCAAGTCATCGGTACCCATTACCGCGCTGGTCGCTACTTTGATGGTGGCAACGAGAGCAACCACGACAAGGACATGATGGGGCCGGAACTCGACCTCATCGATCTCGACGATTGCCAGATCGAGGTCGAATGCGACGAGAAACCCGAGTGCCATCAGCGCACCGAAAGCCAACACTTCCAGCGCCGACTCAGGCCGAGCAAGCGATTCAGGCGAAGTAGCTGTCTTCCCAGCGGGCACGGTTGCGGGTTGGATCACGGAGCCGACGTTGTTGGTCCAGCAGTCGTTGTCGTCTGTGGTGTTGTAGTGGTCGAGGGCAATGGCGGCGTCGTGGGCACTCCGGCGACCGTAGTAGTTGTAGCGACGGTAGTCGTTGACGCTGCGGCGCCAGTGGTGGAGGTAGACGTAGAGGTGGACGAGGAGCTTGCCGCCGAGTCTGAGGACTGGTCGTCTGGGGAGTGGCCGTCTGAGGAGCGGTGGTTGAAGAAGCTGCGGAAGTTGGTGTGGTCGTTGCACCTGTCGAATCGGAGTTGACACTAGTGGTCGAAGTTGTTCCCTCAGGAGCAACGGTCGTCGTGACATCGTCATTGTCGGGGTCCGACGGAGAAGAGCCCGCATCGCCACAAGCAACCACGAACATCGTCAGCAACGCGACCCCTCCGGCTCGCAGGACTACATTCTTGTGACGAATACTCATGAAGTTCTCCGAGCTGGCTGTGCACGTATGTGTTGTCTCACCTTCGATACGTGACTTCTACTGTGCCGACTCGCCCCATCGGATTCACTCGCGCCGCCACGATGTCTGAAAGGCTGCGTCGGTGACGCGGCGCTCCATTCCGGCCAATACGTTTGCGCTCATCCTGGCACGGGTCTTCACCGCTGTCATGTCACTCGCCGTTGCGGGCATCGCAGCCCGCCAACTGGGCGTGGCCGACTTCGGCACCTACGCCGCAGTGCTCATAGCGGGCTTTGTGGCCAACGCCATCGTTACGTTCGGTACCGACACCCTGGTAGTTCGCTCGACCTCACAGGGCCACGACAACCGAATCGTTCGCAGCTCCATCGGGCTACAGCTCGCCATTGTCTCAGCGTTTGTCGCGGCAGCAGTTGTGACAACCACGCTTCTCGGACAGCGGGCGATGCCTCTGCTGGTGCAGTGCGGTGGGTTGGTGTTCGGTGTTTGGGCCACCTCATCTACCGCAGTGTTGCGAGGTCACGAACGAATGGACCTTGCCAGCGTCGCCACATCGGTCGGAGCTGTTGTTGGCCTCGCGGCTGCCATCGTTGCCGACGCAGCCGACGGCTCGGTGACGGCCTTCATCGCAGCAGGCGTCGCCGGCCAGGCCGTGGTTGCTGGCCTTGGCACGCTGTTTGCTTCGAGGGCGGTTCGTTTTCACGGATGGCGACACACCTGGAGGCCTCGGTGGAACAGCGAGGTCTGGGCCGAGGCCAGACCATTCGCCGGCATGGTGGCAGCAACGGCTGTGGCCACCAGCGTCGGTGTTCTGTCTCTGAAGCTGGCCGGAAACGACACCGCCACAGGACAATATGCCGCCGCAAACCGTTTAGCCGAAGGCCTGCGATTGGCTCCTGCCGCCGTATTCGGTGCCGCGTTTCCCGCGATGACCAGGGGGATTCACCTACGCCACCAATACATCTCTGGGCTCAGATACCTCAATGCGTCGATCATTGGGCTCATCGCGTTGACAATCGTGTTCGCCGATCAGATCATCGATATCGCTTTTGGAGAGTTCGAGCAATCTGCGACCCTGCTTCGCATACTTTCACTCGGCCTAGTTCCGGCCCTAGTTCGGCTGCGATGGTCGTTCGAGCTGATAGCCGCCGGCGCCGAACGCGAGGTCGCGATGCTGGCCTTTGTGGGTGCGGCTGTAAGCGTGGTGCTCACCTTCGGCGCCGCCATACTGTGGGGCTCGACGATGGTCGCAATCGCGTTTGTGTCAGGTCTCGTCGTCCAAGCGCTGCTGCTCCGGAACCCGCATCACCGAACGATCGGCAGGCCGCTTTGAATAACGGCGCTTAGGTTCGTGTCGTGGTCGGCGAGGCCAGCCAGGTTCTCCAACGGATTGACTCGCGATATCACCAGGTCGGCGAACGCTCCAGGAGCGATCACGCCAACCTCACCAGTCAGCTGACACAACCGAGTGTTGGTCACGTACATCGACCGGAGCACATCGGCTGCGGGCTCAAGGTCGGCCCGAATTGCGAACTCCTGGTTCTGTCGAACTTGCGTTTCGCCCAAAAGATCGGTGCCAAACCCAAGCTCGACACCGGCACTCTTGGCGGTTGCGATCGACCTAAGCCCCATCTCGAGCACGCCAGAGTTCTTGTCGAGGTTCACTTGTGGCAAGCCAAGTTTGGCTCCCTCATCTTGCATAGCCTTGTATGTCACCAGCGTCGGCACCATGGTCACGTTCAACGCAGCCATGTGTTTGGCGATCGTGGAGTCGATGCCGTTGCCATGCTCGATACAGCGCACGCCGTTGTCGATCGCCAATCGAATAGCTTCTGGCATGTAGGCGTGGGCAGTGGTGTAGGTGTGCCGATGATCGGTCTCGGTTGTTATCGCCGAGACTTCCTCGGCCGTGAACTGGACGCTGTCGAAGGGGTCAGAAGGCGAGGCAACGCCGCCAGACGACATGATCTTGATGAACTGCGACCCATCACGCAGCGCCTGGCGTGTCGCCTTACGTACCGCATCGACACCATCGACCACGTAACTCGAATGGTCGGCGTAAATCTGGCACCCACACTCCACCGTCGTTTCGCCAGGCCGAAAATCGCCGTGGCCTCCCGTCTGCGAAAGCAACCGTCCAGCCGACACAATACGC
>JAADHX010000084.1 GCA_013151655.1 Actinomycetota bacterium | reverse complement strand
GTGGTATACCTGGCATCGGACGCGTCCGCCATGGTCACCGGGCACGTGTTGAACGTCGACGGTGGCCACACCGCAAAGTGACTGAAGTTGCTCGTCCGAATATCCTCAGCGCCGCCCAGTACGTGCCCGCCTTCATGCGGTCGGACCGACAGGTTCGAGGAACTGCTAGCGATCGGGTCGCTTCTGCAAGTCAGGTGTCGGATACGCTGAGCTCTCTGACCCTATGCCTGCTCCCGCGTGATCGGGCTTGAGGCTGGCTGAGCGTGTCGAGAAGCACTCGCTTCTCAGGACGCGTTTCGTTGAAAACTGGTGAAAAGTGCTGCAAACTGTTGAGTACTCGGAACCCTTGGCTGGATTGCGTTTCGGGCTGTATTCCTTTGTTCTGGGACTCTGCCGGCACAGACTGTTCATCCGTCTGTCGAATTCGAGTCGTCCACTTCGGCGACCCGAGAGCTGCGATACAAACATGTGCACAATGGTTCGCTCTGACATTGCGGAAACGACAGCGACGCGGAGGCGAATTCGGGCGATTTGGTCGGGCTCGGTGCGTCTATTGTGGGCTTCGCATTAGGTGTGGGCTGTTTACGAGCGGAAGGCGATGATGTGAAGGTTCAGCTCTTCGTGACCTGTCTCGTCGACGCGTTCGCTCCCGACGTGGGGCGCGGGGTCGTCCATCTCCTCGAAGCAAACGGTGTAGCCGTCGAGTTCCCGTTCGACCAGACCTGCTGTGGACAACCCGCGTTCAACGCCGGTCACAGCAACGAGGCACGCGCGATGGCCGAGCATACCCTCGAGGTGCTCGATGCGACGGAGGGGCCCATCCTCATCCCTTCGGGTTCGTGTGCCGTGATGATGATCGAACACTATGCGGGCCTCTTCTCCGACGACGTCGGGATGGCAGCCGCGAGCAAGCGGGTGGCGGGAAGAGTCCGTGAGTTCACACAGTTCCTCGTCGATGACCTCGGCCTCGACAACCTCTCCTCTGACGTGGGCGGATCGGTTGTCTTCCATCCGTCGTGTCACGGCCTACGCGGCCTCGGCCTCGCCGGTTACGGGGAACAGGTTCTGGACGCTTCTGGTCTTGAGCGATGCGAGCTCGATGGCGCCGAAGAGTGCTGCGGCTTCGGTGGGTTGTTCGCACTTGAGATGCCGGAGATTTCCACGGCGATTATGAACACGAAGCTCGATAACGTCGAGGCCTCCGGGGCCACGACGCTTGTCGGCTACGATCTGTCGTGTCTGATGCACCTTGCCGGAGGTCTTCGGCGGCGAGGCTCGCAGATCACGGTAAGCCACATTGCAGAGGTCGTCGTTGCGGACCATGGCGAGGATGTGTCCGCATGAGTACCCCAGTCACAACCTTTGTCGAGCGTGCCTCCCGTGAGGTGAATACACCCAAGGTTCGGGCGGTCGACGCCGGCGCTCGGCTCCTCACTGCCAAGCGGCTGAAAGGGGTGGAGGAGTACCCTGCGATGGATTCCATGAGGGACCGCGCCAGGGAAATCCGCCTGCACACCGTTGCCCACCTCGACACGTATCTTGAGCAGTTCGCCGAAGCGGTCGAAGCGGTTGGCGGGAAGGTGTTCTTCGCCAGGGATGCAGACGAGGCGAACGGGTACATTCGGCGGGTCGCCCGAGACGCATCGGCCGAGCTGATCGTTAAGTCCAAGTCGATGGTCACCGAGGAGATCGGCATGAACGCGGCACTCGAGGCGGATGGCGTACAGATCGTCGAGACCGACCTCGGCGAGTTCATCGTGCAGCTCGCGAACGAGCGACCGTCGCACATCGTTGCACCGGTGATGCACAAGACCCGCCAGGATGTTGGAGAGCTGTTCGCTCGCGAGCTCGATGTGCCCTATACCGAGGACCCTGCGGAGCTCAACAAGATCGCCCGGCAGTACCTGAGGCAACGGTTCCTACGCGCAGACATCGGAGTATCGGGGGCCAACTTCGGTGTCGCATCGACGGGGTCGATCTGTCTCGTGACCAACGAGGGCAACGGCAGACTGACTACCACTGCTCCACGGATTCATATCGCTGTGATGGGGATGGAACGCCTCGTACCGACACCGGGCGACCTCGGTGTGATGCTCGAGATTCTTGCGCGGTCGGCCGTCGGGCAACGCCTCACCGTGTACACCAACGTGGTCACCGGACCGAGAAGGCCGGGGGACCCCGACGGTCCGGATGAGTTCCACGTCATCATTCTCGACAACGGTCGCTCGCAAGTGCTCGGTGGCTCGACCTCGGAGATCCTGGCATGTATCCGGTGCGGCGCGTGCCTCAACGTCTGTCCCGTCTACCGCGAGGTAAGCGGTCATGCATACAGCGATGTGTACTCGGGGCCGATGGGCGCCGTGCTCGTGCCGTCGCTCTTCAACATCGAAGGCAACGAGCAGTTGCCATACGCATCGACGCTTTGTGGGGCCTGTGTGGACGTATGCCCGGTTCGTATCGAGATACCGGACCTCCTTCTCGCCCTGCGGCAACGCGTTGTGGAAGACGGAGACGCCTTTCGTTGGCTTGGATCGGCGATGTCGGCGTACAAGGTCGCAGCCACGCGACCCAGGGCGTGGCGCGCTGCGTTGTCGTCCGGCGCGCTCTTCGGCAGGGCCGTGCGCAGCGGCTGGGTCGGGCGGCTTCCCGGACCGGGAGGTGCATGGACAGACTCACGAGACCTCCAGATGCCGGCGAAAGAGCCATTCCATGACTGGTGGAGGAGGAACCGTGGATCGTGACGCCTTCCTCGCCGGGGTGCGTACCGCGGTCGCACGCAACCGTGTCCCGAACGCCTCCGCAATCGATCCAGGTCCACTGGTCCCGGACCTACCGCCCGTGGATCTCGTTGCGATGTTCTCGGAGATTCTTGAACGGGTCGATGGTCATGTGCACACCGGTGACGCACTTCAGGCTCTCGACGAGGTCGTAGCTCTCTACGGCGCAGGTCCCTTCCTCAGTTGGGACACCGACCGTCTCCCCGTGTCCGGGGCTGTCGCGCATCTCGAGGAACTCGGATGTGGCAGGGCTGAAGCGGAGGTATCGAACCAGCCCGACGCAAGGAAGGCACACCAGGTGGGGTACGGGGACGTCCACATCGGGCTGACCGGGGCAGAGGCAGGATTCGCCGAAACGGGATCCATCGTCCTCCGTTCGGGTCTGGGTAGGCCGCGGATGGCGTCGCTCGTGCCTCTCATCCACGTTGCTCTTCTTCCCGCTGCACTCATCTTCCGCTCGCCGATGCACTGGCTCGCCGAACCGGAAACGGACATTGCAAGCGACAGCAACGTCGTGTATATCACCGGCCCCAGCCGTACCGCTGACATCGAACAGCAACTGAACCTCGGCGTGCACGGGCCGAAGGAACTCCACGTCATCCTGATCTGAGCCTGACGATCGCTCGCCGTAGGGGTTCTTCCCTATCGAGATAGTCATCCAAAGGAGAGATCGTCATCGCCGTCCAACACCCGACTACGTTCGACCGAGCGACTCCAAAAAGCACGACACAGGTGCTATTCCCTGCGATCGAAGGCGGTGATCAGTACCTCGCTCAGCTACCCGACCGAAGACGCACGGAAGCGATGCGCCCGTGAGGATCCGCACTAACCGGGTCGTCGCACCCGATCTGTCCAGCTTCGAAGGCACCGAGAGCGTCCCGCTCGATGCAACCTGAGGACTCTGAGATCGGGCAGACGACACGTTCAGCCTCGTCGAGACCGTGCAGATTGAAGGTCCCTGCACCTGGTGGGGTGGTCCATGGAATGTCCGGCGAGGACGCCTTCTTTTGCATACACCGCGACCGGGAATGCGATTAGACTTCATACGTCACAACGAATAGACTTCGTACAACATGATGTCAGACTGTCAGGCAACCATCCTGACGGTTGGCGCGATCACATCGATGTTGACTTGAGGAGATGCGAACATGAACCATCTGGAGGAGCTAGGCAAAGCCATACGCGCGTATGACACCGAAGGCGCGGGGTCCTCAGCCCAAGCAGCGATGGAAGACGGGGTGGACCCGTTAGAAGGTCTTGACGTCGTAGCCGGCGTCATGAAGGAGATCGGTGATGGCTTTGAGAGCAAGGAGCTCTGGTTGTTCGATCTGATCGGGGCCGCTGACGCTGCCAAGGCTGCACTGTTGGTCATTGAGGCCAAGGTGCTAGAAACTGGAAGCCAGCCAGACCACCTGGGCACAGTCGTGCTCGGTACGGTGTTTGGCGACATGCACAATATCGGCAAGACGATGGTTGGAGCCCTGCTGACAGCAAGCGGGTTCAGGGTGGTGGATCTGGGCACGAACGTCACTAGCGCCGAGTTCATCCAGGCAGCGAAGGACAACAATGCCGATATCGTCGCACTTTCTGCATTGCTAACAACGACGGCCGTGGCGCAGGCCAAGGTGATCGAGACTCTCGAAGAAGAAGGCATGCGGGATCACGTCAAGGTGATGGTGGGTGGTGGAGCTATCACGGCTGAATTCGCAGAAATGATCGGTGCCGATGGGTACCGAGCCACCGCATTCGAAGCGGTGGGCCTAGCCAGCGAGCTTGTAGGCGAATAGCCGTACGTCCGACAGAACGAAGGAGCGACCGCATGGCAGCTGAAGGGATAGTCCGTAATCTCAAGCCACTGGAAATACTGACTGAAGAGCAGGTGGAGAGAATCCACCGTGGTGCTCTCGACGTGCTTGAGGTGACGGGTGTCAAGGTTGAGAGCGAGAAGGCGCGAAAGATCTATGAAAAGGGCGGCTGCATAGTCGACCACGACGACGAGCGGGTCAGGTTCCCACCCGGTTTGGTCGAACAATCGATCCGTCAATGCCCAACGAGCTTTCATATGAAGGCGTTGGACCGCAAGAACGATCTAATCCTTGGGGGTACAACGACCTACTTTGCCCTGTTCCCAGGTCTACGAATCGCCGACCTGGATACGTGGGAGGTCCGCCAACCCACGGTTCAAGAGAATCACGACGCAAACAAGATCGCTGACGGCCTCGAAAATATCCTCGCGTCGCCCTCGTATACCCCGTATACCGACATGGTAGATGTCCCACCGGCGATGCTGCTTCCCGTAAGCACGTGGAGCAGACTGAAGTACTTCTCGAAGATTTCTCGCGTTGGGACCACCATGTCGAGCCATATCTTCGAGATCCAGATGGCACAGGCTCTCGGCGTCGACATTTACGGAGCTATGGAGGCGCCCCCGCCGCTTTCTTGGAATGAGGACGCCACTGACTGCGCCATCGCTTGCGCCGAGGCGGGCTTCCCAGTTGAACCAGGAACTGGTGGCAGTATGGGCGCTACCCATCCGGCCACGCTCGCCGGCGCGCTTGTCATCGGCATGGCTGAGGTGATGTCCGGAGTTGTGCTTGTCCAACTTGTCAACCCGGGCAACCCGGTCATCGTCAACTGCTTTCCGCCGCCAATCAACATGCGCAGCGGCCATCCGGCTTTCGGCTCCATCTCCATCTCGCTCTTTCAGGTCGCGTGGAACCAGATTTGGCGGACGCGGTACGGCATTCCAATCATGAATGGAGGCTCCGGACCAAGCAGCGCCAAGAAGATCGATTTTCAGGTCGGATATGAGAAGTCAGTTGGTGCAATGCTCTCGGCCATGTCTGGCGCCAACATGATCAATCACTGCGGGGGCCTCATGGGGGAGCTGTCCTACCACCCGGCGCTGTCGGTACTGGACAACGACGCAGTTGGAAATATCAAACGATTTCTCGAGGGTGTAAAAGTCAACGAGGACACTCTGGCTATCGACCTCATCAACGACACGGGTCCGATTCCTGGCTTCTTTCTCAATAAGCAACATACCCGAGATTGGTGGCAGCAGGAGCAATTCACACCACTGGTGTCGGACCAGTCGACCTATCCTGAGTGGCTCGAGAAGGGCAAGAAGTCATCGCTCGACCTGGCCAGAGAGCGAGCTGACGCGTTGCTCGAATCTTGGGAGTCCAAGCTTTCCCCAGGACAAGAAGTGGAGATCGACAAGATCCTGGACGACTGCCGGGCGTGGTACAAGAAGAAGGATTTGATCTAGGCCGAGAGGCTTCCCATCTCGCAAACCCATCCTGAGATGTAGCGCGGTGGCGAATCTACCTCGGACAGAACCGATACGTGCCCGACATGATGTGACCCGATGATGTCGTCCAAAAGATTGTTGGCCGAACCGACTCGACGGGTATGTCTCTACAGAACGTTGTGATCGAGCCTCAGTGCTGATCGCTTGCGATGATGACAGCGCCAGCGCGGCTATCTCGCTGTCATGCCTCCGTCGGCACACAGGAGTGCGCCTGTGATAAAACTGCCAGCATCCGAGGCAAGGAGCACGGCGAGTCCAACGACGTCTTCTGGTTCTCCCAATCGACCTAAAGGTGTGCTGTTCGTCAGCTGAATTTCCCAGTCAGCATCATCGAGAAGGTCTGCGATCAGCGGGGTGCGTGTCGCTCCAGGAATTATTGCATTCACGCGCACACCGAGTGGTGCATAGGCAATGGCTGTCGATTTGACGAGTGCGTGGACCCCACCCTTGGATGCGGAATACGCGTCGTAGCCGGCTCCAACGCCTGAGATTCCCGTCGGAGATCCACAGTGGATTACCGATCCGGACTGTTGGGCAAGCATCGGTCTCACAGCGTACTTCGTCGTGAGAAAAGTGCCGGTGAGGTTTACCCGAATCGTGCGCTCCCAAACATCGAGATCGAGTTCGTGAGCACTGGCGTCTTGCCCATGCAGCTGGACCGCGGCGGAGGTGAAAAGGATGTCAAGCCGACTATTCCGATCGAGAAACGAACCGATCGCAGCGCTGATTGACGATTCGTCGCCGACGTCAGCTGGAAGAGGGTGCCCACCCAACCGTCGCGCTTCTTCGGTGAGCGCATCCGTGGGGAGATCGATCAAACCAACAACTGCCCCCTCGAGGATGAACGCAGCAGCTACGGCACCGCCAATTCCGCCAACGGCACCCGTAACGATTGCGGTCTTCCCATCCAAAACGCCCATGTCAGTACTCCTTCGTCGATTAACCCATTAGGGAATCTAGTTGTATCCGCCAACGATTGTGTATGCGGCGAGCGGAAGAACGAATCATCAGATTGGAACGAACCTCGGCACTGGTAACCCTGGCGCTGACCAGGCCTCGGACCGATCGAGACCGAGCCCGGGGAGGAGGCCCAGTTCGACTCCCGTCCTTGTAACAACTCCAGCTGGCGAGCGACAAGGCGGTTCGCACAGGTACGTATTGCGACCATGCCATGTCAGTGAGGGTCGCGGATCCGTCGTGCCATTGGGTCGGGACCATGGTCGGGGATGAGGTCCGCAATCGCCTGGAACTGGTGAGACATGTGCGGAAGGTTGAGTGCCTGGATGAACTCATTCTGAAAGTCAGGATCAACGGGCAGCTCGATGCGACGAATGGTCCGAGCAATCTGCTGTGCCTCCATGCGCTTGTGTCGATTGAGCAGAGCGATGCGAGCCCCGTCGCCTGCAGCGTTTCCGACGGAGAAGACACGGTCGAGTGGGCAGTTCGGGATCATTCCAAGCATCATCGCCTTTGTCTTGTCGATGTGTGTCCCGAACGCTCCTGCGAGGATGATTTTGTCCGGGGCTTCGATTCCCAGTTCGCGAAGCAGTAAGTGTGCTGCCGTATATAGCGCGGCCTTGGCGAGCTGAATCTGTCGAATGTCATCGAGCGTGACCGGTATGTCTCTGCCTATGGAAGTCTCGCCGCTCCAAGCGATGACGTACTCCCAGCCAAGCTCGCCCTTCCTGACTCGTTCTGATTGCAGATCTGGGTTGAAGTGGCCGCGAGCGCCGATGATTCCGACCCGAAACATCTCGGCTACCGCATCGATGATTGCGGAACCGCACAAGCCCTTGACCGGTCCGCCTTCCTTCATCGAGTCCTCGACCCCGAGATTATCGGGTCCCCAACCCTCTATTCCGATCACCTTGTAGCGAGGCTCAAGGGATTCCGAATCGATTTCGAGTTTCTCGATCGCTCCATCTGCAGCTCGCATGCCGTACTCGATATGGGCCCCTTCGAATGCGGGACCCATTGGTGTCGACGTGCATACGAGGCCATCACGATTTCCCGCGATCAGTTCGGCGTTTGTGCCGATATCGATGATGAGCAGATTCTCTTCTTGCTTGTGGGGCTCCTCTGCAATGACGACCGCCATCGCGTCCCCGCCGACGAAGCTCCCCGCGCTCGGTAGTACATGGACATTCGCGCTCGGGTTTATGGCGATTCCGAGATCTCGAGCCTTGATGTCGAAAGCCCTGTGCGAGGTTGGGACGAAGGGCATCGTGCCGAGGTATTTCGTCGAGATTCCCAGGAAGAGGTGTTGCATGGTTGTATTGCCGACGACCGTGATCTCATGAACGTCGGTTGCGTTGATGCGCTTGGAGCGCAATGCGCGAGTGATCAGCTTGTTGAGCCCACTTGTGACTGAGTCATGGAGCGTGGCGAGGCCATCCTCGTGCAGATTCTCATACGCCATTCTGGACATGATGTCGTCGCCAAAGACCGTCTGCGGATTCATCATCGAATCTGTCCCAATAACCTCGCCGGTAGCGAGATCGCAGATATAGATCGCAATTGCGGTACTTCCGATATCGACTGCGATCCCATATAGCTCCTCGCTGTACCCCGACCTAATGTCGATGACCCGGTGGCCCTGCCACACTGTCAGCGATACCTTCCAGTCTCCCTCGCGAATGGCGTCGCCCATCGCTCGGATGACGTGAAAATCGAACCGAATGTCGTTCACTTCCGGGGCGACCCAGTCGATGTCTCCGTGGATTCGGGACATCGCAGCGACCAGGCTCAACGATACGCGTTCGACATCTCCGAGCGGATCCGCCAGCGTCGCTGGTTCGAGTTCCAGGTAGTAGCGGCGGACCGCTGGATGGATGTCGATGTGGCGGTCTGTGGCCGCTTTGCGGATAATCTGGCGATTTCCGCGACTCGACTCCGGGACGAACACGACCATGTGGCCTTGGACTTCGGCCTGGCAAGAGAGCCGGAGCCTGTCGGGATCGAGGCCCATCGTGCGCCAGGTGTTCGTTCTGCGCGTAATCCACAGTTCCTCAGTCGAACGCATCGATGACGCGTGGTCTGGCGAAGAATCTATGCCGCCGAACTGACCGTCCTCGATCAATACGCGGCATTTGCCACAGGTAGCGACGTCGGCGCAGATGCTCTCGATCTCGACTCCGAGAGCGGTCGCAGCACGTCTGATGCTGGTTCCGGCCTCCACCTTTCCGCGCGCTCCGGATGGCTGGAAGACCAGCGTGAATGACTCTGTGGGCGTTGCCTTATCCATCGTCTGGCCAATCGACGACATGACTCCGCCGGCGTTTGGCTATGGGTACGTCGTGGTCTTTGATCGGAACTCCTAGTTGAACCGGTGTCTCGCTTCAATCGCTTCTTGTTTGAATTCCTCGTACATCGGGTGCCGTTCGTACGTCGGTTCGAGAGCCTCGACGTCATACACCTCTCGGAACCGTTGGCCGTCAGAAGGATTCGCCAGATCACTCTCGTACTCCGGGATGAATCTGTTGATGAGCTCGTTGCCTTGTTTCCTGCTCATTGCGGTGGCGGTTTTGAATTCTTCGCCACATCGGCAGCTTTGATGTTTCCCCGACAGGCAGCTGCAGCCGTGGTGGGTGCTAGGCCTAGACTCGCGAGTTACTACCTCTTCGGGCTTGTCTTTTCGGTGTCGTGCCGTCCGACGCCTGGTCTTGTGACCGGAGGAAGCTGGACTGCTTGGCCGATGCCAGAGCCTACGCATGGTGTATTCGCTGTGTCCATATGATCGTTTCGCTCACAGCGGGAGTTGTCACCTCGTTGCGGTCGTCGATGGCTCTAACTCCGTTAGTTCAGGCCGCGGATGCAGTCCGAGGCGGGTGACGAGCTCCGGGAGGATTGAGGACCACGAGACCGCCATAACATGGAGACCACGTACCCCCTCGATCGCTCGGACTTCTTCTGCGATTTCGATACAGATGTTTGCACCTTCCGCTGCTGCCGCGTCTTTGTCGAGACCTTTCATACGTCTGATGATCTCGTCGGGGACATCCATTCCCGCAACCTTGTTCTTCATGAATTCGGCACCTCGTGCTGAACGTATTGGGCCCACTCCTGCGAGAATCGCCGTTTTCTCGTGGAGTCCCATGTCGACGACCTGTTTCATGTACTGTCGAAACCTCGGCACGTTGTAGATGAGTTGTGTTTGGATGAAGTCAGCTCCGGCGGCGATTTTCTTGGCAAGGCGCATCGGTCGGAAGTCATGCGGTGGGGCGAAGGGATTGGCTGCGGCGCCGATGAAGTAATCGGGAGCGATTCGGGGGATCTCTTCGCCGTTCTCGAAGACTTGATCGTCGCGCATCATCCGAAGGATACGAATCAGGTTGATCGAGTCGATCTCGAAGACTCCTCGGGTTTGGGGGTGATCACCCCATATGGGAGCGTCCCCACTGAGTGCAAGGACATTCGTGATTCCATGCATCGACGCACCGAGCACATCGGATTGGATGCCCAGTCTATTTCGGTCTCGACAGGTGATCTGAAGAATCGGATCGAGGCCGGCCTGATGGATCATGATGGACACGGCGAGGCTCGAGGTGTGCACCCTGGCGGATTGGTTGTCCGTTACGTTGAAGGCATCCGCGTAGCTGCTGAGTAGCTTGATCTGACGTTCTACGGCTGCCCGATTGGGACCAACCGGTGGGGATATCTCGAGCGTCAGAGCGAAGTGGCCGGCCTCCAGGACGCGGGCGAGGTGGCTCGATGACCGTTGGGCTAGGGCGATTGCCGTCATGGGGAGATGACCTCCGACGCGTGATGGGGTCCGCTGCCGCTACCGGTCACGACATTGTCTCGACCGATTGCGAATGTCACCCATGATGAGGTTCCCTGCAGCTGCCAATCGACGGGAGGGTTGAGCTCGCCTAGTTCGAGGCGGTTGCTGATCCTGGCAGCTCGCTCGACCGCTTTGACCCAGACGCAGTACATCTCAGGTTGGACCTCACAATTGCCGTTCATCCTAACTCCGCCACAGGGGCCGTTGCGGAGTTGCTTTGGACAGGCCATCGGGCAGGTCATCCCTGTCGAGTGGAGAATGCATTGGCCACACGTCTTGCAGTCGAAGATCGGTACCTTGATCAGTCTCTCAACCGGCTTCAGCCACCGTGAGGAGCGTTTGGCACCGACCCGTTCAAATATCCCTCCCATGTTCTTGAGGAACATCTCGGCGACGTTCCATGCCCACACCAGGGGCGTCGGGTGATCCTGGAGGAAGCATCGAATCCTCCTCCAAAGGCCACGCTCTTTGCGATCGCCAAAACGAAGCGCCACAATGTGACTCTCTCTGACCTCAGAGCGCGTCACGGCGTTCTCGTCCCTGTTAGTTCTGTCATCGTCAGACGATCTTCTGGCGGCAAGTGTCACGCAAACCGCAGTAGTCGCAGATGGCGCCCTTGGTTGCAATATCGGCACCGACTCCGATGATCGCTGTGACCGACTTGAGGGGTCTCATCTCGAGAGTAGGGGAGACAACCACCCCGATCTCTTCGGGATCGATTATCGAAAACACCTCCCTCTGGCCTGGGTCCACCCCCCAGTCTTCCATTCCAGGGCTCAGGGGCAGGCTGGTTTGCAGACCAGCCGATGTGGCATCTTGCTCGACTTGGTTGCAGGCTGCCGCGCTGAGCGCATGAACAGCGGCGGAGCCGACTGCGTCGAGTGCGAATGCGTAACTCAGATTCGTGTCACTCTCGGCCACAGCCTTTCTGCCCAACTTATCTCCGATTGTGCACAGCATCACGACTACCTCGTGGGCACCACCGAGGTGCTCGGTGATTAGCGGCCCGGTGAGGTGGCTGCCGTTGGCGAGCATGACGCGATTGTGGCGTGACGTGGCAACCGGTAACTGCCTCATGAGCACTACAGGCTCAATAAGATTCAGACCGTCTGCCAGAGCTCGCTCCGACAATTCGATGAACTTCGGTCGGTGAGCTCGAACCGACTCTGGGTCGGCAGATTGACTTCGAACGACGTCGTCGACGTCGAAGTCAAGCGCCCAGTCTCGCCGAATGGTCGAACTACTTGCCATTGTCGGGTCCGGTAGCCCGGAAGTGCTTGATGTATCGCGTTCCTGAGGGATCGCGGCCTCGCAACAAGTCTGCGGCCCTGATCGTCGCGGTCATCGTGGTGACGTCGGTTATGGCGCATGAGGCGCCTGCTTGCATGGCCATGGCCAAGAACGCCTTGTTGATGACAGGTCGATCGGGAAGCCCAAATGAAACGTTGCTAGCTCCCAGGTTGATGTTGACTCCGTACTCGGCTGTCAACAACGCGATCGTCTCAAGAGTCACCCTGGCCGCGCTGCTGTCTGCTCCGACCGTGAGCACGAGTGGGTCTATGACGATGTTCTCGAGAGGGATTCCATAGGAGTCAGCACGATCGATGATCTTCCTGGCGACTTCGAACCGCGCATGAGCAGTCTCAGGTACCCCTCCCTCATCGAGAGTGAGGCCAATCACCGCCGCATCATATTGCTTGACGAGAGGCAGGATCACACTCAACGAACTTTCTTCGCCATTCACAGAATTGACAAGCGCTCTACCAGGACTTGCTTCGAGTCCTGCGGCGATGGATTCGTGGTTTGGCGAGTCGATACACAGGGGAATGTCCACGGCGCTGGCGACAGCACGTATGACATCGCGCATGGCCTTTACCTCGTCGATGCCAGGCACACCCACGTTTATGTCGAGCACGTCGGCTCCATCGTCGACCTGGCGAATCGCCAGATCGACGACATAGTCGAGACTTCCCTCTTTCAGCGCCGCTACCAGTCGCTTTCGGCCGGTCGGGTTAATCTTCTCCCCGATCATCGTCAACGGCCCGCTTGAGTCGATATCGATGCTCTTCGATTCGCTCGAAAGTGTTGTCTTCATATTGGCCATCGCTCCAGTCCTGGTAGGTAATGTGTCGGTGATTGTCGAGCGGGATACCAGGCTTGATGCACTGCGCTTTGACCTTGTGGCACGCAACTTCCCGCTCTGGTGTCGGCAGAGCGCGTCCATGTTGCATGTCTTCTGGAAGGCACATCCAGATTCGGCTCTTTGATGGAGTCCTGATGTTTGGGTAGCGGAGCCATCACAACCTCATTGGCTTTGGCGGGCTGCATTCTCAAGGCAGCATGGCTGACCCCAGCTAGAAATCGGCATTCGAGCGCAAGCATCACACCGGTGAGCTTGCACCCGGCGCGACGCGGCCCGGTCGTGAAAAAGGAACCTCTGGCTCCCAACACGAAGACCCCGGCTGCGCTTTCGCGCAGTAGATTCTCGGTTCCGGGCCCTGAGGCCTGGTTGGTGATTCCGTGGCACAAAGTGGGGGCGTTACGACCAAGGGCATGGAACACTGCGCTGAGCGCCCACAGGCCTCCCCGATTGACGTTAGACAGATAACGGGCATCGTCGTAGCTCGTTTTGTGCGGGTCGGAAGCGAGCCGATGTGAACACTCGACGAGGTGCCCGACAGCAGCTGGCGTCTCTTCACCATTCATGTGGACGGCTCCTCACCTACGGACTCAGCAGGAATATGCGAACCTCCGTTACTTTTTACAAGATCTTACACGCTTGGGGACATGTCGCAATCCTGCAAGCGCAGGTCTCGCCAGGTGCCGCGTCAATCGCTCCTTGATCGAGGTCGCGACGTTGCCAGAACCGAGACCAGTCACCCTGCTCCTTGGCGATCTTGGGATCACCAGATCCGACTCCCTGCCACCGTCTCGACCGGCTATCCGTACTCAGAATCCCAGTTCAAGGCGCTGAAGTACTGGCTCGAGTTCCCGAGACGGTTCGGATAGTTCGAAGATGTCCAGGCGTTCTGCCGCAGCTTCTTCGAGTGGCACGACAACGATCCCCGTCACTCTGGTACTGGATGCCACACCCTCGCTCTACGGCCTGGCTGAAGCAATCCAGATGCAACGAGCAGGCGTCCACGACACCGCGTATCGGGCGCATCCGGAACGGTTCGTCAGGAAGGCACCGACATCACCCCACAGGCTTCGTGGATCACCGAAGTAGAGGAGGGCATCCCGGCCCAATGTGACCTGTACCAACTGTCTCTGAAAGTTGACAGCTTTCTAGGACGTTCCTTTCGAAG
>JAADHX010000390.1:2460-3675 GCA_013151655.1 Actinomycetota bacterium | reverse complement strand
TCAGGTAACGCAAGACCGAAGTAGCGAAGACCCGTTCCGAGGCCGAACAAGATTGGGTCGTGGCCTGGAATCGCGACAGAGACACACGACGTGTTGCCGCCATAGCGCGCGATCTCGTCACCGTGGCACGGTGTCGAACCACGAACACCGTGAAAGGTGACAGCCATGCCGCTCGACGCCGCTGCTGAATCTGTTGGTTCCCCGATGTGTGGACGATACGCCTTCGCGATACGTCCGACGCAACCACAGGTAAGCGACGACGGCTACCGTCACGTCCATGAGTACCGATCATGCAGCACAACCAACCGAAGTCGTGAGCGTAAACGGCCTCGATATCTCCTGCCTCACATCACCCACGATCAGCGACTCTTCACTCCCCCTTGCAATCTGCGTGCATGGCTTCCCTGACTCTGCGCACACTTGGCGGATGTTGATACCCCGACTCGAACAAGCCGGGTTCCGGGTGGCCGCGCCGTTTCTTCGCGGCTACGCACCCAGTGCGGTACCGGCCGACGGCGCTTACCAGGTCGCCGCCTCGGCAATGGATGTCGTCGGTCTACACGAACACTTCGGCGGAGACAGCCGAGCGGTCATCATCGGCCACGATTGGGGAGCGCCGATCACCTACACGGCTGCATCCCACGAACCCGACCGCTGGGCGAACGTCGTCGGCCTGGCTGTGCCACCCGGTGCGGCATTCGCCGCAGCGTTTCTAACAAGCACCGATCAGCTCAAGAAGAGTTGGTACATGTTCTTCTTCCAGAGCGGGCTCGCCGACCTGGTGGTGCCATCAAATGATCTTGCGTTCATCGACATGCTTTGGCACGACTGGTCTCCCGGCTACGACGCCACCGAAGACCTGGCCCTCCTCAAGCCGTCCCTTCGAGACCCGGCAAACCTCACCGCAGCGCTTGGCTTCTACAGAGCCGCTCTCGGCGATGGCTACATCGACCCCGCTCTCGAAGCTGTCCAGGCGAAGGCCCAGGATGTTCCCAAACAACCAACGTTGTACCTACATGGCACGAACGACGGAGGGATAGGTAGCGAGGTCGCAGAATCGGCGCGCTCGATGGTCGGATCCAATGTCACCATTGAGATCATCGACAACACCGGCCATTTCCTACATCTCGAAGATCCCGACAACGTCAATGCCCGTATCGTGGGGTTCCTGTCATGAGTTCTGCTTCCGACATGGCGCATCTCCCAGACGGAATT
>JAADHX010000390.1:0-2431 GCA_013151655.1 Actinomycetota bacterium | reverse complement strand
AAACCGTTGTTCCTGTTCTTCAACAGTTGGCCAATGCGACCGAGCTCACGGTTTTCACCCAGGACAACCCTGACTTCCCCGCTAACCCCGAGGCTCATCACGACGCCGACTTAGCTATCAGCTGGCACCACGACATCGAGACAGTGCCCACATTGATGCGGGTCGTCGACGGCAAAGCAGTTGATCGCACTGTCGGATGGCACCGCGACGAGTGGGAACGAATTACCGGGCTCGGCTCAGAGCTGCCGCCGATGCGCCCTGGGTGTGGTTCGATGAGCGTAGATCCTGATCTGGTCGACGAACTTCGTGTTCGATTCGGAGCAACCACTCTCTCTTCTCGCCGGGTAGAAGTCGCCGATGCCGAAGACGACATGGAGATGATGTTCAACCGAGGCTGGACTGATGGGCTCCCTGTCATTCCACCGACCGAAGAACGGGTCATGCGGATGCTTACCGGCACATCCAGGGAGTCGACCGAGATCGTCGCGACCGTGCCTCCCGACCTCATCGACATCACCGTCGAAAAGGTCGCTGTCTCAGCCGTGATGGCCGGGTGCCTTCCGGAGTATCTGCCATGGGTTATCACCGCAATCGAGGGCGCCTGCACAGACGAGTTCAATATGCATGGCCTTCTGGCCACGACGATGCCGGTCGGCCCGGTCATCATCTGTAGCGGGCCAGGCACCCGAGCAATCGGGATGAACTCCGGTGGCAATGCGTTAGGCCAGGGCAACCGCGCCAACTCGACCATCGGCCGAGCACTGCAACTCGTGATCCGAAACTTTGGCGGCGGACGGCCGGGTGAGGTCGATCGATCAACGCACGGCGCTCCTGGCAAACTCGGCTTCTGTTTCGCAGAGAACGACGTCGACTCTCCTTACGGCACACTGTCGGCTCAACTCGGCGTCGACCCGGGCGTCGACGCGATCACTCTGTTTGCTGGCGAGGGACCGCGTTGCGTGGTCGACCAACTCTCGCGTGAGCCAGACTCGCTCGCCCGTTCCCTAGCGGCCAACCTGCAGGTCCTACATCACCCGAAACTCGTGATGGCATTCGACGCCATAGTCGTAATGGGCCCTGAGCACGCGAGAGTGTTCGACGATGCCGGGTGGAACCGCGAGCAGATCATTGCGGGTATCAACGCGCACCTCAACCGACCCGGATCGGACATAATTCGCGGTGCCGGAGGAATCGCCGAGGGCCTTCCAGAGGAGTTCGCGGAGGTTCCATCCGTGCCAAAGTTCCGCGATGGGGGCCTGATGTTGGCGTACGCGGGAGGCGGTGCCGGGCTGTTCTCCGAGATCATCGGTGGCTGGGTCAATGGCGCCGTCGGCTCGCAGCCGATGTGTCGCGCCGTGACATACTGAGACCATCATGACCAACACGTCCATGACTCGCTCGATCCTCGACCCAACTGGCGAACGATCACTGGTTGATCGTCAGCTGGCCACGCGCCCGAATTCACTCGAAGGTGTAACCGTCGGACTGCTCAACATCTCCAAACCCCGAGGCGACGTGTTCCTCGACCGGATCGAAGAACGTCTCACCACAATTGGCGCGGCTGTGAACCGGTACACCAAGCCAACATTTGCGAAGCCCGCGCCAGTTGATCTTCGCCACAAAATCGCGACTGAATGTCAGGTCGTCATCGAGGCGCTCGCCGATTGAGGCAGTTGCACGTCGTGCAGTGTGCACGACATTAACGATTTGGAGATTCGAGGCATCCCCGCGATGTTCGTGGCGTCTGACCAGTTCGTAGATGCAGCCGTTGCCCAGTCGACCTCGCTCGGTTTCCCAGCAGCAGCTCGGGTATTTACTCCACACCCGATTCAAGATCGTACGGACGAAGAGATGGTTGCTTACGCCGACGCTGCGTTCGACCAGATCCTCGCCAGCATCACGAGCTAGCCCGCTTTAGCCAAGCGATGCGATAGCGGCAGCCGTTGCCAAAACGCGTCGAGCGTTGTCGACGTGCAAATTCTCGATCATCCGACCATCGACAGTGACCACACCGCGGCCATCAGCGACCGCCCCGTCAAACGCCACAATGACCCTTTCCGCGTAGTTGAGTTCGTCAGCGGATGGGGCCCACATGTCGTTCGCTGGCCCGACCTGCGACGGGTGAATCAACGTTTTACCGTCGAAACCCATCTCCATGCCTTGCCTGCACTCCGCCTCGAATCCGTCGGGATTCTGCACGTCGTTGTACACACCGTCGAGAATGACCTTCCCGGCCGCGCGGGCGGCAAGCAAGGCGTGAGCCAAGTGTGGTACGAGCGGGTGACGGCCTGCCACCAGTGGCGAGCGCAGCTCTTTCGCCAGGTCGTTGGTACCCATCACGAGTACTGCAACCCGTGGATGTCCCGCAATCTCACGCACATTGAACATTGCCGCTGGTGTCTCGATCATCGGCCAGATCCGGACACTCGCC
>JAADHX010000454.1 GCA_013151655.1 Actinomycetota bacterium | reverse complement strand
CCCGATTGGCGCCAAAGGGATCGGCGAGTCGGCCACTGTGGGATCTCCGCCCGCAGTAGTCAACGCGATTGTCGACGCACTGAAGCCCTATGGAGTTCGGCATGCCGACATGCCATTGACCCCTTCGAGGGTTTGGGAGACCATGCAGGGCAACCACACGCCACCGATCTGACGACTATGTCGGTTAATCGCCCCCCGGCAACCCGAGTTGCCGACCTGTTGGCCCAGGGCACGCCGTTCGTTCAGGCCACGGTCGTGCGCGCCCAGTGTCCCACTGCTACGCGGCCTGGCGATTCGGCTGTCATCTTGGCCGATGGATCAATCGAGGGTTTCATTGGTGGTCAATGCGCCGAGACCTCTGTGCGCTTAGCCGCTGCCGATGCTCTTGAGTCGGGCGAAGCCCTACTCCTGCGGATCTTGCCAGATGACCAAGAGGACTTCCCCGAAAGCGAAGGCGCCAGGACGGTGGTGAACTCCTGCCTGTCAGGCGGTGCCATCGAAGTCTTCCTGGAGCCCAAACTTCCCCGAGCACGGTTAGTGCTAGTCGGTAGCACGCCAATAACGAACGCAATAGACCTGTTTAGTGGGCAACTCGGCTTCGCTGTTCAACGAGACTGGTCGAGCCCAAAGGATCTAGAGGGGTGCGCCGCAGTATTGATATCAAGCCATGGCAGGCACGAAACCGAAACCATTCGCGCTGCGCTCGATGCAGGGGTCGGCTTCATTGGTTTGGTTGCCAGCCATGTTCGGGGCCGCGCCGTGCTCGCCGAGCTAAACCTCACCGCAACGGAGCGAGAGTCGATTAAGACTCCGGCCGGACTTTCGATCGGGGCCAAGACAGCCGAAGAGATCGCGCTGTCCATCGTGGCCGAGCTTGTTCAAGCACGTCGGTCTGAGGGTCTAAGGCCAGCTTCAGTTACCGAGTCATGACCGGATTCGAGGATCGCCAGCACTTAGTTGATGCTCTAGACCGGGCCGACTACCTCGTCGACGAGGGATTGGCCACGGCCCTGTTCTTGGCCCAGGCCATTCGCCAACCGCTACTGCTCGAAGGCGAACCCGGTGTCGGCAAAACGACGGCAGCAAAGGCGATGGCCGCAGCGTTTGGGAGCCCGCTGATTCGCCTCCAGTGTTACGAGGGGATCAGCGCCTTCGAAGCGTTGTACGAATGGAACTATGCCCAGCAACTGTTGGCAATCCGGCTTGCTGAGGCGTCTGGTAGCGGTCTGTCCGCGGTCGACCTGTGTTCCGAGGAGTACCTGCTCGACCGTCCGCTGTTGAAAGCCGTTCGGCACCCTGGTCCGGAGCCTGCGGTATTGCTAATCGACGAGGTCGACCGGGCCGACGACGAATTCGAAGCGCTTCTGTTTGAGTTTCTGGGCGAGCGGTCAGTCACCGTCCCAGAACTGGGGACGTTTCAAGCCGTCGTCAACCCGATTGTGGTCCTCACGTCCAATCGCAGTCGCGAGTTACATGACGCGCTTAAGCGGCGTTGTTTGTATCACTGGATCGAGTTTCCGAGTGTTGCTCGGGCTGCCGAAATCGTACGCAGGAACGTCCCAGGTACTTCCGAACCGCTGGTGTCGGCCGCTACAGCGTTCGTGAGTGAGGCCCGGCTGCTCGAACTTGACAAACCCCCTGGCGTCGCCGAGATCATCGACTGGGTAGCTGCACTGAAGGCGCTTGGCATAACCGAACTCGACGCCGCCTCGGCCCAAGTCACGCTGAGCGCCGTCATCAAGACGCCGGACGACCAAAAGGTCGCTCTCGACGCCGTTGCTGCTGGGGAACTCTGGGCCACATGACTCGTTCACGCGGCCAGTATCAGTATCTAACAATCACCGATAGGACCAGTAGGCAGAATGAAGATTGAAAACGAGTTCTGGGTAGATGCCCCGCTTGACGTGGTCTGGGAAACCCTCACCGATATTCCCTTGATTGCGCCCTGCATGCCGGGAGCGAAACTCACCGACGTGGCTGGGGAAACCTATTCCGGGACCGTAAAGATCAAGGTCGGTCCGGTAACCGCCCTGTACTCGGGCGATGCCTACTTCCTGTCAAAGGACGCCAGCGCCCACCGTGCCGAACTTTTGGCCAAGGGTCGCGACTCTCGTGGGTCTGGGCCATCATTGTCGCCAATATGGTTGCCGATGGTTCGGGCACCAAGGTGAGCATCGACACCGACCTGAAGGTCAGTGGCAAGGTGGCTCAGTTTGGCCGCGGTGTGATGATCGACGTGTCTACCAAGCTGATTGGCCAATTCGTCGAATGCCTTGAAGGCAAACTGCATCCTGACACCGACGATGCTCAGACCGAGGGTGCCGGGTCACCGTCGACAGCCGCGCCGAGCATTGAAGAGCCTGAGTTGGAACCCCTCCATCTGATGGATGTAGCAGGCGGAGCGTTGTTGAAACGAGCCGCGCCGGTGGTGGCAATCGTCTTGTTACTTGTGCTCCTCCGTAGGGCATTCCGATAGAGGGCGATCGTTCCGCTCCGGTGACCCTCTTTCGGCTGGTCGACCGGGCCGCGTTCGTCTCGGGCCTTTCGCAGCGTTTGCGAGGTGCGGGTGTGGAGGTTGGATTGTCGGCTTCGGCTCGTTTCGGTCAGGCGTTGGCGGTGTGGCTTCCGAACGACACCATGGCGTTGTACTGGACGGCGCGGACTTGTCTGTTGCACGACATCGGTGATTTGGCCCGATTCGACGCAGTGTTTTGGGCTGTTTTTGGCGACGACGAGGTTCCCGTTGCTCCTGGTCGGCGAGAGTCGTCGAGGGTTGTCATCAAATCCACGGGCACCGTGACGCGCCGGTCGGATTCTGTCGACGCGACGAGTGGGCGAAGGTTGGCTGCCAACCACGGCGTCATCGTCGACGACGACCGCCCAGAGAAGACCGAAGACGACGAAACGGTCTTGCCCGAACTGCTGCCATCAGCGTTGGCGGAGCTCGCAGACGTTCCGTTCGATGAGCTCAGCGATCAAGAAGTCGACCAGCTGAGCGTGTGGTTTGACGATCTCGTACCAACCCTTCCGTTGAAGCGCCGCCGTCGCTACCAGTCGAGCACTCGCGCCGGGGCGATCGATCTGCGTCGAACGATCAGAGCGGCCCGCACGACCGGCGGTGAGCCAATCCGATTATTGCGTCGCCGCCCCGTATATGAACCTAGGCGAATCGTGTTGGTCGCGGATCTCAGCGGGTCGATGCTGCGATACAGCCGCATCTACCTCCATCTGATGAGGAGCCTCGTGCTGAGTTCCCACGCGGAAGCGTTCGTGTTCTCCACATCACTCAGACGGGTCACGGTTCCGCTCCGAGGTCGGGATTCCAAAACGGTGGTCGATGAGCTGGACGAGCTTGTCGATGACCGATTTGGTGGGACGCGCATCGCGACCTGTCTTGGCGAGCTGATCGACAGTTCCATCTGGTCCAATCTTCTACGAGGCGCTGTTGTGGTTATCGTCTCCGACGGATGGGACGCTGACGCGCCAAGCGACCTCCAAAGGAGGATGCAACGATTGAGCCGGCTCACCCACCGGCTCATCTGGGTCAACCCCCGCGTCGCCGCTCCCGGCTTTGAACCGTTGGCGGGTGGCATGGCTGCCGCCGTTCCGTCAGTCGACAGGCTGCTCAGCGGGCACACGATACGGGATCTGTTTGCTGTGGTGGCCTCGTTAGGAGATGCGGACGGGTAGTTGGTCCCACCTGGCTTGAGGAACCCGGCTAGGCGCGTAGGGCGTTGATGGGTTCGAGTCGGGCGGCTCTGAGTGCGGGGTAGAGGCCTGCGAGTAGGCCGATGGTCGCGCCGGCTATGGGTGCGGCGGCGGGTAGCCATGGTTCGAGGACTGGGGTCCAGTCGTTGATGGCTGATACGGCGACGATTAGGAGTATTCCTGTGCTTGCGCCGATGATGCCGCCGAGGGTTCCGAGGAGTGTCGATTCGAGGAGGAATTGGGCTGCTATGTGGCGTTTGGATGCGCCGACGGCTCGTCTTAGGCCGATTTCGCCTCTTCGTTCGAGGACTGATACGAGGGTGACGTTGGCGATGCCTAGGGCTCCGACGAGGAGGCTGATGCCGCCGAGGACGATGAATAGGGCGTTGACGTCGCTTTGGACGCGGGCTCTGACTTGGCGGGGGTCTGGTGGGAAGCGGACTTCGATGAGTTGGGGGTTGTTTGGGGCTAGGGCGGTTGGGACTTGGGAGGCGATGAGTTGGGCGGCGCCGATGTCGGTTTCGATGTGGATTTCGGCTGGTGAGGTGAGCCCGAAGCGGGTTTGGGCGTAGCCGTTGGGGACGATGATTCGAGATAACAGGCCTGGTTCGCGTTCGACGCCGTTGATGTCGAGGATGCCGATGACGATGAGGGGTTCTTCGCCGACGAAGATGGCGGGCTGGTTGTCGATTCTGACGATGTTTAGGCGTTGGGCTGCTGCTGGGCCGAGCACTGCGACGTTGTCGCCGCGGTTGTCGTGGCCGCTGTCGAAGAAGCGGCCTTGGGCCAGGCGGGCACGGGTGACGTCGAACAAACCGGGTGAGGCGGCGACGACGTCGATGTCGAATTGGGT
>JAADHX010000443.1 GCA_013151655.1 Actinomycetota bacterium | reverse complement strand
GCGCATTTTCGATTCCAGCCTGAGCCGTGGTCGCGCCGGGCAAGAAGCTGGAGATGTCGAAACTGAGATTGTCGGCCACATTCAATCCCAGCTGTCCAAGATCCAACTGTAGGCGAATCAATTCTTGAGTGTCGGTCGGCAGACCGTTGTTGAGCCAATCTTCGATCGAGTTGTTCAGCCCGTCATCGATTGTCCCATCGGAAAACGGCACCGTGTATAGCACCGAGGTCGCATCGAGTATCGCATCGGCAAGTCCCGCAGCGATACTTAGACCATCGGCAAGTGAGCCGTTTGGATCGAGCGAATCAACCAGCGGCAACGACTCGAGCCCGAACGCCGCCAACAACTGAGTACTCAAGTTGGTGCGATTGCCACGAATCACATCGCGAGCCAGTTCGCGCACATTGTCGACCAGCACGGTGCTGGTGAAGTCACCATCGACATCTGAGTTGAGAATATCGATCCCGTTCCACTTAAAGTCGAAGCCGCCGCTGCCGTCTGGAATGATCACATCGAACGAAGTCGTGGCGGCAAGAGTAAAGACATCGCCACCCCGAGCGCTGTTGTTCGTGGCGTCGTCGTCGACCTCGATGTAGTCGAGCAATTCACTCGATAGTTCAATCCCCAGGGTCGCTTCCACGTCGCTGATATCGATCGCGAGTGCTGCGAAGATGTCGGTCGAGAGAAACTCGTCGACACGAAGCTTGCCGTCGCCGTTGCCGTCGATCCCTTGCAGCGAGATTGTTGCGTCCAGACCGACCGTACCGCTGAGTGAGGCAGCAAAAGGCCCCAACTCGCCTTGCGCAGACGCCTCGCCCACAATCCGTCCCCCAACCGACGAACCATCGGTCAGGAAGAATCCCTCGGCGTCGAATCCAACACTCAACGAAACCAGCGGTGTTAGCTCGGCGTTCAAATCGCCGCTGGCGTTCAAATCATCGATGCCACCAACGCCCAAGGAGGAGAAGTCAAAATCGGCGAGAATCGGCGTAAAGCTGTCAGGATCGGGAGTGATCGAAAACTGAACCAGATTGGCAGTCGATGTTGATATCCCTGACAGCAGGTCAGTGATCTCCAGGTCGTCCAGCACGGACGTAACCGTTACCCCATTGAGCGTGTTCAAAATGTCGATCCAAGGCAACGAAGTCGTTGCGGGATCGGCTAGCAACCCGCCTGCCAACGGAATCGGTGTACGGCCAAACAGGCTGCTCAAGTCACCGCCGAGTACCTGATCCAGGCTGGCACCGATCGTCTGCTGCACCGCATCAATCAGCTCGTTCTGAGTCGGGAAGTTGATCGAAACATCGGTCGATGTCGTCGCATTGTCGATCGTCATCGTCCAATCGCCACCCCAACCCAGATCCAACGGTTGCAGCCGTTGGTCCAAGGAGACGATGGCGGTTCCTGACGCCGTCGGCGAGAGAAAGGATCCGGGATCGGCGAACGCGTCGACACGGATTCTTTGGCCCGCGCCGCTTCCACCGAGTATCAGGTCGATATCAGCAGAGGCTTCGCTGGTGTTGTCCAGTTGCACTTCCAGCAGGCCGGCCAGGTTGTAGTCAGCCGAGACACTTCCCCCGGCAGAAAAATCGAGCGTGATCGAGCTGTCGTCGAGCAGAAAGAAACCATCTTGATCGACTCCCATCCCAAGCTGGACTGTCAGGTCGGCCGTGTAGTCCAGGCTGCCGTCCAAATCTGCCGCAGCGGCCAGTTCCGCCAGGATCGCATTGGTGGAGTCGTCAAACTCAGCGCTGCCAGTGAGACCCGCGATCGTGGTTGAGAATTCGACAAAAATGCTTTCTCCGCTGGAGCAATTGGCGTCACCGGCAATGCAGGTGACGGAAAAGCCGGCCAAACTGTTGATTTGATCGCGCAATGCTTCGAACGTGCCGACCGGATTGTCGGCGGTCGTCAGTTCGCTGGACGCCAATTGGGTCAGCACACCGCCCAGCCCGAAGATTTGGTCAAGGTCATCTTCGACCACGGGCAGGTCGATATTGGAGAGGGCCAGCAAATCGCTCCAGAGAGGCAGTGTACTCGCCAAGTCCAAAATGCCATCATTGAGTTGTTGTCGGACGAGCTCCGGATCACCGGCCACTATCGGTTCAGGGACGATGGCGTTGATCTCGGCGATTCGCGGCCCATTAAACGATGTGCCGCCGGTACGGGTCAACTCCAGTCGAAACATCGATCCGGTGACGAGTCCCGAAGCGAAAATGCGTTCCACCTTGTTCCTGGTACTGTCGTTGTCGAAGAGATCCTGCTCGACTCCGTCAACGAGGAATCGGACCAGTTGCGTAGCGCGACCAAAACCATCAGGATTGCCAAAATCGATCTCATACCCGCCTAGTGTCACCGACTGGGTCCTGGGTCGTTTGCCATTGGATGAAATCGACCCGCTCCTCCCCATCGCCGAAGATCGCGTTGCCGTTGTCGTTTACCCCGCCGTCGGAAAAGATCGTAGTACCTTTTTGCGGATGGGTATTGTCACGAGCTCCGAATGCATCTTGGAGGGTAAACCCATTGATGAGCGGACTGCTAGTGAAATTGAACGACAGCCCCGGCGATTCCTCTCCCGATGGAACGTTCAGCGTATTGAAATTCGCGTTCAACAGAATCGGATCGACGACCAGATTGACTCCTGCACCAGGGACGATGGTGACGATATAGTCTTCCACCTCACCATCAGGCAGCAGGCCGGTGGAAGTGGGAGTCGCCACAAAGCCCGCGTCGGTGCTGAGCCGGAACCGAGCGTAAGTGGTGCCGCTCGCTCCTGTGGGGACTTCCGGAAACGTCAGCGTGATCATTTTTCCCGTGGTCCCGTCGGCCACGGTCGCAGTCGCCAGTTCGGTTGCGTTATCGAACAGGCCATCTTGGTTGTAATCAATCCAGCCAACTAGCAGGGCGCCGGTGCCGGTGTTGTTGGTGGCCAGCAGGCCGATCGAGGGGGTTGTTCTTTCGATGAGTGTCAGATCGAGGAGCGGATTCACGATGCCGTCTTCGTCACTGAGGAAAAGACCATTCACGTCGTCGGCGCCCGCCGCCAAGTTCTGCAGCGTGCCGTCGTCCGGATCGACAGTCGCACCCAGCCGCAGGTCGGGCACGATGGTATGTGCCGGCCTCCAGCGTGTTGTACGAAGGGGCGCTGAGCAGACCATCAGGCGCGTCGCCGTAGTCCGTACCGCCCATCGGTTCAGGGATGATGGCGTTGATCTCGGCGATTCGCGGTCCGCCGAAGTCACGAGTCAACTCAATACGAAAGGTCGAGCCGGTAACGAGTCCCGAGGCGAATATGCGTTCCACCTTGTTAGGGGCACTGTTGTTGTCGAAGAAGTCCTGTTCGACTCCGTCAACGAGGAATCGGACCAGTTGCGCAGTGCGGCCATCAGCATTGCCAAAATTGATCTCATACCCGCCTAGTGTCACCGGCTGGGTCGTTTGCCATTGGATGAAATCGACCCGCTCCTCCCCATCGCCGAAGATCGCGTTGCCGTTGTCGTTTACCCCGCCGTCGGAAAAG
>JAADHX010000464.1 GCA_013151655.1 Actinomycetota bacterium | reverse complement strand
GGCGACAGCACGTCGACTAACACTGTATCGAGATTGTGCTGATTGACAAGACTGGCCACGCCCAACGAACACTCTGCCGGCGTCCCGTTGATCTGATACTGCCGCAGAAGGTCACTGGTGATCAACGGTGTAAGCCGGTCTGGGTCGTGGTCGGCAGCTGCCCTCTTTACCTCGTCACACGCCCGGTCGTCGAATCCGAGCGACCTGAGAACACGCTCGGGTGAGTCCATCAACACGTAGCCAATTGTGAGCCGCTGCTCGTCGATCATGTCGGGCGTATAGGAGATGCGGCCGAGGTAGATCCGTTCTGGCGAACGATCGCCTGCTCTGTTCGCAGCCGCGTCGACCAGATTGAAGGCAGCGTCGAGGTCTGGCTTCACTGTCAACAACGCCCCATCGGCCTTGCGACCGGCCAGGCCGAGCAGGAGCGGACCTCGACTGGTAATCCAGACGGGAATGTCGCGGTGGCCTGCGCCAAGTCTCGCGCCGCGAAGAGAGTGCTTCTCGCCTTGCCAGTCGACTGTTTCACCAGACCAAAGGGTCTTTAGAACGTCGAACGTGTCACGAACGACTCGATAGGGCTTTTCTCGCTCGATGCCCATAGGTGCCAGCACCATCGATCCGCCGGCCAACAGCGTCACAAAGGCTCGACCGCCCGACAGTTCGTCAACAGTGGCTACCGCTGCTGCGGTTACCGCCGGGTGACGGGTGTATCCGTTGGTGGCAGGGCCGAGTCGGATCTTTGTGGTCTCGCGGGCAATGGCCCCTAGACAGGCGTACACATCAGGGTGGAAACCCTCATCGGCCACTAGGCAGTAGTCGTACCCGGCCTTCTCGGCGGCGATGCCAAGCTCGACTACATCAGCCGCGGGCATGAGCGGCACGATGTGGACCCCAAACTTGGTCATAGAGGTCAGCCAGCCTCGGCTTTGCGGTGACCGTACTGCTGGCCGCCATCGATGATGATGTACTCGCCGGTTACGTAGTCGGCCTCCACCAGATATTTCACTCCGTGAGCCATCTCGTCTGGAGTCCCCCATCGACCAAGAAGAGTCTTGTCGGCAGTGCGCTGGTATCGGCCGTCGTCGTAATCGTGGGGTCGCAACGCTGGCCCGGGAACGATGGCATTGGCCCGAATTGTTGGTGCCAATTCCAGAGCAAACTGCCGGGTCATAGCCAGGATTGCCGACTTGCCAACCGCATGAGCCATATAACCGGGCCAGGCTTCGAAGGCGGATAGATCGCCGCTCACCACGACGCCGCCGCCGCGCTCAAGCATCGACGGCGCAACCAAATTGGTGCAATAGAACGGGCCATTGACAAGAGTACTGATGGCTTGATTCCATACGGTCAGATCTGAGGTTGGAAACGGATCGGCATGGAACGATGATGCGTTGTTGACTAACACGTCGATTCCACCGAACTTGGCCTTGGCAGCCTCAACCATTAACCCGACGGCGTCGTAGTCGCCGACATCGGCTGCGAAGGTCATTGCACCAACTCCTAGAGCTTCAGCTTCGCTGGCCGTGGCCTCAGCATCGTCGGCCGAGCTGTTGTAGTTGATCACGACGTTGGCGCCGGCTTTGGCCAACGTGAGCGCGATGACCCGGCCCACTCGTTTGGCTGCTCCTGTGACGAGGGCTGTCTTTCCATCAAGATCCATGAGCAGAACCTACCTCGTTGAGGTCGGACGGTAGTTCGTTGAACAATATCGTCGCACCGCGATAGATTCTTCGAGTCGATGTCCACAACGAAGTCATCGCATGGGGGCACAAGTGAATTCAATCCGCAGTGAGGGAGTTACATCCGCATGAGCACCGCTCTTTCGTTCAATGACGTCGGTGTCATCTTTCCTGACGGAACCGAGGCGATACGTGGCGTCACATTCGACGTCGCCACCGGTGAGTTCGTCACGGTTGTGGGGCCCTCAGGTTGCGGCAAGTCGACTCTGCTTAAGGTCGCCTCGAATCTTGTGGCCCATACCTCTGGCCAGGTTGAAGTCGATCGTGCCAGCCTCGGCTACACCTTCCAAGACGCCACCTTGTTGCCCTGGCGAACCGTCCAACGAAACGTCGAACTGCTACTCGAGTTCCACGGTGTTTCAAAAACAGAGAGGGCGGCGATAGCTCAAGAACACATCGAGCTAGTCGGACTGACCGGTTTTGAGAATCACTACCCCAAGCGCCTCTCTGGTGGCATGAAGATGCGAGTTTCGTTGGCTCGATCGTTGGCCATGAAACCCCAGGTGTTCATGTTCGACGAACCTTTCGGTGCCCTCGACGAGATCACCAGGGAGCGCCTGAACTCAGAACTGCTCGACCTTTTCAGCACCGAAGGTTTCGCGGGGCTGTTTATCACGCACTCAATCCAAGAAGCAGTGTTCATGTCGACCCGAATCTTGGTGATGTCGGCTCGTCCTGGCAAGATCGTGGCCGAGTTCAAGGTGCCGTTCGAATATCCACGACGCGACGAACTTCGCTACGAACCCGACTTCGCCCGTCTCGCCGGCGAAGTCTCAGAAGCACTCCGAGCCAGCAGCGGAGAGGCCGGGCATTGAGCGCCCCGCCCGAGCCAAGCAGCGTCCGCCGGCTGCTCGGCCTGGCCGGCCCACCGTTTGCAGTGGCTATGGGTGTCATTGGTATCTGGTACTTCGTATCGGAGGTCGCTCTAAGCGACGGTCAGAGTTTCCTACTTCCACCTCCCCACGCTGTATTCCAGTCTGGCGTTCTCGACGGGCAGCACCTCACCGAACTTCTCGAAGGGCTCCGAGCCACCCTTATCGTTACCCTCGTTGGTTTAACTATCTCGATAATCCTGGGTATGTCGGTGGCAATACTGATGTATCAGTTTGGCTGGTTCGAGTCGACGTTCTTCCCCTACGCCATCGTGATTCAGGCCACACCCATCATCGCCATCGTTCCGCTCATCGGAGTCTGGATGGGCTTCAGCTTTAACGCGCGAGTCCTAGTGGTGATCATCATCTCGATCTTCCCGATCATCACCAACACGCTTTTCGGTCTGAAGTCAATCGACCGTAACTTCATCAACCTCTTCGAGCTTCACTCAGTAAAGGGACCTACGCGGCTAACCAAGCTCTCGCTCCCTGCGGCCCTACCCTCGATCTTCACTGGCTTTCGAATATCGGCGGGGCTAGCAGTTGTTGGGGCCATTGTCGGCGAGTTCTTCTTCAAGGGTGGCGAAGAAAAGGGTCTTGGCCGCCTCATCAGCCGCTATCAGCTACAGCTTCAAACCGAACAACTAATCGCGGCCATTGTGATCGCGTCGATGTTGGGCGTGGCGCTGTTCTTGATCGTTGGCTTTGCCAGCGATCGTCTGACCCGGTCGTGGCATACAAGCCGCCGCGAAACTGGCTAACGAGCCCGACGAGAGCTTTACGACGTTAAGTCGAGAGCTACCAGGTGCACATTCCACCGCTCACGTTCAGAGCCTCGCCGGTGATGTAACCAGCCTCCTCCGAAGCCAGGAAGGCGATAGCGGCCGCAACATCGTCTGGTGAAGCCAGGCGTGCGAGAGGCGACTGAGCCGCCCAGCTTGCAACTTGCTCAGGATCTCGGGTTTCGGCACCCATCTCGGTGAGAACGTAACCCGGGCAGATGCTGTTTACGGTGATCTGATCGGGCCCCAACTCCATCGCGGCAATACGGCCGAGGGCAACGACGGCCGCTTTGGAGGCCGCATAGTGGGCCTCTCCTGG
>JAADHX010000315.1 GCA_013151655.1 Actinomycetota bacterium | reverse complement strand
GCGGGTACCGCCGCCCGATTTCCGCCGGGAGTTAGGTCCACCGCCACCGCGCCGAGAAGTCTGGCCACCGGATCGGCTGCCTCCGCTTCGATTCTTGGTGCGGGGATTGCCTCCGCCTTGATTGCTTCGGCTGCCTCCGCCTGCGCCTCCGCCTTGATTGCTTCGGCTGCCTCCGCCTCCGCCTTTGCGCGAACCCTGGCCACCTCCACCACCGCCTCGGCCTTGACCCCCACGATTGCCTCCGCCTCCGCCTTGATTGCTTCGGCTGCCTCCGCCTCCGCCGGCCCTGTTTCCGGACTTGCGACGACCATCGTCACGCGTTGGTTCATCGCGTTGGGGCCGTTCGCGCCTAGGGGCCGAAGCAGTTCCCTCGCCACCAATCTTGCTCAACAGCGCATCGGTTAGACCCTCGGGTAGACCGACCTTGCGCTGGATCTTGCGGAAGTCCTTGGCTTGTTCGCCCTGAACCAGCGACAAGACCATTCCGCCCTTGCCGGCGCGAGCTGTGCGGCCGGAACGGTGAATGTAGGTCTTGTGGTCTTCGGGCGGGTCGAAGTGAATCACAAGTTCGACGTCGTCGACGTGGATCCCTCGGGCCGCCACATCGGTGGCGATTAGGACCTGGGCTTTGCTGCTCATGAAGTCGGCCAGGGCTCGAGTTCGCTGATTCTGACTTCGCGCACCGTGGATAACCGCGGTATCGACGCCGTATTTAGACATTTGACGGCCAATGCGATCGGCGCCGTGACGAGTCCTAACAAAGACGATCGCCGGCCACGCCCGTTTGACCGCTTCGGCAGCTAGTTCGACCCGATCCGAACGGTCGACTCTCCAGAAGATGTGGGTTGCAGACAACACATCGGGAGTGTCGGCGCCGATCTCGTGGCGAACCGGTTTCGTCTGATACTCGCGGGTTAACTTCGCAACGTCGCCATCGAGCGTGGCCGAAAAAAGCACTGTCTGACGGTCGCCTCTAGTTTGGTCCAGAATTCGCCGAACCGCAGGTAAGAAACCCATGTCGGCCATACGGTCGGCTTCGTCGATGACGACCGTTTCGACCTTGCTAAGGGAAACGTCGCCTCGTTCGATTAAGTCCTCCAGACGACCAGGGCACGCAACCAAGATCTCGATGCCCTTGCGAAGTTTCGAGACCTGCGGTCCATAACCGACTCCGCCATAGACCACACCAGTGCGAACTTTGCCGGCGAAGGATCGCAGCTCCTCGTGAATCTGATCGGCGAGTTCGCGGGTTGGGGCCAGGATCAGGCCGCGCGGATGTCTGGGTGAAGCGTCGCCGACGTTGGCGACCAACGGGATACCGAACGCAAGCGTCTTGCCTGATCCGGTTGGGGCTCTGCCACACACATCGCGCCCTGCCATGGCGTCGGCGATGGTGGCCGATTGAATCTCGAAGGGCTCGACAATGCCACGATCGTCGAGGGCGCGAACAATTTCTGGGGGGACGCCCAACTGGGCGAAGGTGGGAGGCACACATGCTCCTGAACACGACGCGACACCACCAAGAGGTATCGCCGGGGAATCAACAAGTCTAGGTGAGTGCCAGCAAGTAATGGCCAAGTCGCCACTAGCGTCGCATTACCAGCCTGCTAGTTAGAGGATCAGCGTGAGTCGAACCCTTAGATCTGTAGCGGTGGTCGAAGCAATCACCTATCTGGTCCTGCTCGCCGCTGTTGTTCTCTATCGCGTTTTCGACGGTCCGAAGTTCACGCCGATCCTTGGGCCCATCCACGGAACAGCCTTCCTGCTCTACTTCTGGTTCGTGATTCAGGCCCACCACGAACGCGGGTGGGCATGGTCGCGCACCCTTCCGATTCTGGCCGCCTCGGTAGTTCCCCTCGGGGGCTTCTACGCCGCGGATCGGCTGCTTGCCGACTAGCTGCCGGTGAGGGCCACCACGCCGCGGTTGGGGGAACGCGAGAACGGGCGCATGGCAACTAGGGAGCCGCTAAGTCGAATACCTCACTCAAGCGTTTGCGTCCGTGATCGGTCAGCCATAGGGCGCGCCCGTGTGTCCTAGTGACCCATCTGTCGTCGACCATGTGGTCGAGCAGCAGAGATGGCATCGAACCAGCAACGTGGTGACGCCGTTCGCTCCAGTCGAGGCAAGGACGCACGACATCTCGTTTCGACGAGGAGGCATTGGTGGCGACGCCAAGGGAGTCGAATGTCTCACAGCCAAGGGTCGTGACGGTGAGCCCAATGCCGCTGGGCGCGAGCAAACCCTTAGCCAACATCGAGTCCGTCAGACCAACAGCTAGGCGACCAGCTAAGTGGTCATAACAGCTGCGGACATATTGAAGATCGGCTGGTACTCGGGCTCGCTTGACCGGGATACGGTCGCTCAACCCAAACAGCGTCTCCAACATTGAGGCGACCTCTGGACCGGCAAGGCGGTAGTAACGGTGTCGTCCTTGCGCCGCTATCGACACGATGTCGGCGTTGAGTAGCCGCGAGAGATGTTCGCTCGTAGTCGAAGCCGACACGCCGACGTGGCGACTCAGTTCGGTCACGGTGTAGGCCCTACCATCGAAGAGAGCATCGAGTAACGCAACACGAGTCTGGTCGCCCAGGATCTTGCCAAGTTCGACTACCTGCTCGTTCGCCATAGACCGAGGCTACGAAATCACATCTCGGAGCGCGCCGAAACGTTGGTTGTCATGATGAACCTATGGCAATTCATCACCTAACCGAACGCCTTGAAGTCGAGGCGGCTCTCGAACACCTAGATCTGAACCCGCCGCCATCGGACCCATCTTTGGGGAGCGGAGCGACCATTCGGCTGCGCGAGCTAATGGCCAGGTTTGCGGACGGGCCGACTCATCTGCTCCGCAGGGCTGCGATCGTAGAGGTTCTCGGCGCGATCGATCTGAACAAGGTCGATTCTCTCGCTCGGCATCTAACACGAAGCCAGATCGCCGATGGCGAGGCCGAGTTGGAGCAAATCGCATCAACGGTTCCCGTGGGCGTGGTGGCCGGGCTGCTCGGAGTGCGCAACCGCGGCTCGACGGTCGGCCGGTCGGGCTCATTGACAGACGACGTTGTACTCGTCGCCGGTGCGATAGGCGCCGGCGTGCAGGTCGGACACGCCGTCGATGCCGCGTCAAGTCGTGTAGTCGCTGCCTGCGGCGGCTGGGCCGTTGGTGTCGCTAAGGCGTCGTTGCTGTATCAGACACACGGCGCGACTCGAGCTCTCATCATGACCATCGTCGACTGCCAGCCTGGTTCGCAGCGTGCGCCAGCGGTTCTCGCCACTGAACGGATCGCGGTCAACCAGCTGTCTTTGTGTGGCCGAGAGATCGATTCCGGTGACCGAGCCGTAATCGAAATTGGCGCTGTAGGTCTCGAATTCGGCCATGGTCCGCACCATTGCCCTGGTCGAGGCTTGGCGGAAGTTATAGCGAACGCCGTTGCCCAAGAGTTCGCTGACGCGAGATACGGTTCGACTCATGACTAGCTCACCGATTCACGAAGTCGAGAGACAACATCGATTCATCGAGGCGTGGATGTCGGGAACCGACGTCGACGCCCTTGGGTGGCAGAACTTCGGCGACTCCCTGGGTGAGGGATTCGAAATGACGACCCCCGATGGCGACAGCATCGCCAGATCCGACCTGCTGGTGAGTTTCGAGCAGGCTCGCAACGCGCTACCAGGCGTGAAGATCGAGATTCGCAACTCCAAGGAACTCCTTCGATCGCCGACGATGGCCGTGGTCCGATACGAGGAGTGGCAGCTTCACCCGACCGGTGCGAACCAGCGAGTATCGACCGTTGTTCTTCAGGCCGCAGCCCAGGCGCCAGGGTCCTGGCTCTGGGTCGCGTTACACGAGACTCGCCTCGAACCAGGATCCTCAACAACGGAGAGTAGGTAATCGACATGACCAACGACTTTGTCCAGATGCACCAAGCGGGAACATTTCTGCTGCTGAACGTCCACGACGCGGCCTCGGCTGCCCTCGCCGAAGCGGCGGGGGCCCAAGCACTCGGCACCACCAGCTCCGGTTTCGCCTACGCTATGGGCCGCGCCGATGGGGCCGGTCAGGTGACGCGAGACGAAGTTCTTCGTTCGGTCGAACAGATTTGCGCGGTGACATCGCTGCCGGTGAGTGTCGACGCCGAAAACTGCTGGGCCCACGACCCCGATGAGGTGGCCGAAACGATCCGACTGCTTGCCGATGCCGGTGCCGCTGGTGCCAGCATCGAAGACTGGTCGGGTGACAGTCGCATGGGTTTCTATCCGCTCAACCTCGCGACTGAGCGAGTTCAGGCTGCCGTCGAAGCCGCCAAGGCACTACCTCAGCCGTTCGTGGTCAACGCCAGGGCTGAGTCGTTTCTCTACGGCGCGGCCGATCCATTCGATCACGCTCTCGAACGGCTCCAGAAGTTCGCGGCGCTCGGAGCCGACTGCGTGTATGCCCCCGGGCCAACCGATGAACCGACCGTCAGACGCCTCGTTGCTGAATCAGGAGCGCCACTCAATGTGCTCATTGCTATCGGTAGTTCGGTGACGATGGCCGACGCCGAAGCCATGGGCGTTCGCCGAGTCAGCGTCGGCGGTTCGTTGTATGGCGCCATGATGGGCTGGTTCGAGGAGTCAGTGCGACAGCTCGTTGCGGAGGGTCGTTTCGACATCGGCGGCTCGCGAGTCGGCGGCAAGCGCTTCGCGGAGCTGTTTGCGCAGACGAGCGGATAGCCGGTCACCTTGGCTACGTGGTTCTGGCTATTGCAGGTTGACGCGCAGGCCGGCGATCAAGACTTCATTGTCGGCGGTCAAGATGCCTCGCGCCGCCGCGGTCCTGACTACCGCGGCGCGGTTGGTGGTGGCTAAATCAATCGCTCCAAGGCCTTCGCCGCGACCATCCAGCGCCTCGACGAATCGAATCTCAGCGTTCTGGAGACTCATTGCCAGCCGACCGCGCTTGTCGGTATGGAGTTCTAACTCGGCTATCTCTGACCAGCGACGAGCTAAGCGTTCGGGGTCGGGGCTCTGAAGCTCTGCGGCGGTAATGGCGCTTACGTTGTTAGTTCGCACGTACGGCGACCAGTTGGTGCCGGCCGGGTACCAAGCGTCGGATTCGTCGGTTGTGTTGGTGCTCCCGGTTTCGAGCATCTGGTCCATCTCGAACAGGCTGCCGCCGGTGTCTGCGGGATGCAGTTGAAATCCGTCGTGGCCAGCGTCCGGAAAGTGGAGATCGAACGCGATACGAACGCCAAGCTCGGCTGCGCGCTGTCGACGAGGCCCGATGTCGTCGACCTGGTTGATCACCATGTAACCGCCGTCGCCATCGCGACGGTCTAGGTAGCGGCCGGCTGCCGTGCCTTCTGCAATCGGCGTCACTACTTCAATGAACTGCGACCCGACAGGCCACAACATGTTCTTTAGCCCGAATCGAGCCACCGCGGGGTCGGTGTAACACGGCTCGAGGCCCAAGACTTCGCCGAGGTCGATGCTGACCGGGTGTAGGTCGACCGCGACGATGGCTATTTGACGAAGACGAATCCACATCCGACTAGAGCCCTGTCTCTTCGAGCCAGTGCCGCTCGTTGAGGGCCTCAAGTATCCATCGGCCATCGACTGTGAGTTGAAGTCGCGTGGCGGAGCAGTGACCGGCCCGCATGTGAAGTTGATCAGACCCGACAACGTTGCGAACAATGGTGTTGATCACAACGCCGTGACACACCACCGCGACCCGTCCGCTGGAGTGCGAACCAACGATTGTTTCGAAGCCGTAGCGCACCCGTTGGAGAAACTCAGGTGACTTCATCCTCGCCTGCAAACCAGCAATCACTTCAGCGGAGAGGTTCGGTAACTCATGCGGCGCGATGTAACGGTCGTCGCCATAGTCGAACTCGGCAATTCGTTCTTCGACAACTGGTTCAAGTCCGAGAGCCACTGCAAGAGGCTTGGCCGTTTGCCGAGCACGCAGCTGGGGACTCACATACAGAGCGTCGATGGGCTCGTTCGAAATGTGACTTGCCATCAAGGCAGCCTGGGACCGGCCAAGTTTCGTGAGCCCCGGGTCGGGCCCGCAATCGGGCCCGCTTACCGGCTCGCCGTGGCGAATGAGAAGAACATTCATGCATCGAACTCGAGTCGTTAGTCGCTTGTCGGCCCTACGCTAACGAGCTGGCGGCCGTGGCGAAGGAGACTCTTCATGAACGATGCAACCTTGCGCGAGATCGAGCAGAGGGTGCTGTGGCTGGCCACACGCATCGTCGATCACGCCAATACTCGCTCGGGAGGAGAGATCAAGGTCGGCGGACATCAAGCATCGTGCGCCTCGATGGTCTCGATCATGACAGCGCTGTGGTTCGGGCAGCTCACCGGCGAAGACAAGGTTGCGGTAAAGCCGCACGCGTCGCCTGTGTTTCACGCCATCAAGTACCTGACCGGCGAGCTCGACCGTTCGTATCTCACCCGGCTGCGCGAACGGGGAGGTCTTCAGGCCTATCCATCGCGCACCAAGGACCCCGACGTCTCGGACTTCTCGACCGGCTCGGTGGGCCTGGGGGCAGTTGCCCCCCTTTTCTCGGCGCTGACGCGGCGTTACGTCGACGCTCGGCTTGGCGAACAACCAGACGCGAGGTTCTTCGCGTTAGTTGGCGATGCCGAACTCGACGAGGGCAACGTATGGGAGGCGATTGCCGACCCGGCCACCCAAGGCCTTGGCAACTTCACCATGGTCATCGATCTCAACCGGCAGAGCCTCGACCGGGTCATTCCCGACATCGCCGCTATCCGTATGCAACGGTTCTTCGCCGATGCTGGCTGGCATGTGGCCGAGGCGAAGTACGGGTCTCGCCTCGCTGCGGCCTTTGCTTCCGACGGCGGCGACGTTCTGAAGGGCCGAATCGACGAGATGGCTAACGAGGCCTACCAGTCGCTGTTCGCGATGCAGGGAAGCGATCTGCGGACCAAGTTTCTCGACGGTGCCGATACCGCTGTAGGCCGGTTCGTGTCCGACCTCGACGATGCCGAACTAAAGACGCTTGTCACAGATCTCGGTGGTCACGATCTCGGGGTCCTGGCCAAGACGTTCGAAGCTTGCAATGCCGAGCCCGACCGTCCCAGCGTGTTGTTTGCCTACACCATTAAGGGCTGGGGCTTGCCGATGGCCGGCGACCCAATGAACCACGCGGCCCTACTTACAGCAGAACAGATCGATGAGTTCCGCGCCCATGTTGGGCTCGACGAGAGCCGCGAGTGGGATCGTTTCGATCCCTCGTCGGCAGCCGGACAGTTGTGTGACGCAGTCGGAAACGACGTCAACAACGCACCAGCAGTACCTCGCCCTTCTCTGCCGATTCCGATTGCCGCGAGGCCGCCGCTGACACGAGGCAAGTCCTCGAGCCAGGAAGCCTTTGGACGGGTGCTGGCGAGTCTGGCCGAGGTCGACGGCGTCGCTGAGCGCATCGTAACAACCGCGCCCGACGTATCGATCTCGACGAATCTTGGCGGCTGGATCAACAAACGAGGCGTGTTCAGTCACGTCGAACGTGACGACCACGGCGGAGCCGCTCGGCTCCTGAAATGGGCACCGTCGCCAGACGGTCAGCACATTGAGCTTGGCATCAGCGAAATGAACCTGTTCATGCTGCTTGGCCAGCTGGGGCTTAGCCACGATCACCACGGCGAACACCTGCTTCCCATCGGAACTGTCTATGACCCGTTCGTGCTGCGGGGGTTAGACGCGTTCATCTATGGGGTCTACAACGGCTCGCGATTCATCGTCACTGGAACTCCGTCCGGTGTGACCCTGGCCCCCGAAGGTGGAGCTCACCAATCCACGATCACCGCCTCCGTCGGTGCCGAACTCCCCGGCGTTCACTACGCCGAACCGGCCTACGCAACCGAAGTCGACTGGCTGTTGTGCGACGCATTAACTCAACTTGGGGCAGACGATGGCGAAAGCACATACCTACGCTTGTCGACGCGTCCGATCGACCAGGCTCCGTTTGCGGCTGCGCTCGACGTGTACGGCGAAGAGAGGCTTCGAGGGTTGGTACTTGCGGGTGGATACCGTCTCATCGACGCGCCTCCTGATGATCGACCTGGAGTGAGCATCGTCTCGACCGGTGTCATGGCCCCCGAAGCTCTGGCCGCGGCCGCCGAACTCGACGAAGAGGGCATTCAGGCAACCGTGATTCATCTGACCAGCCCCGAACGTACTTATCGCAGCTGGCGTCAGACCTACGCGGCCGCAGTTTCTGGGGGAGCGGTGGTACGGCACGCCAGCCATCTCCACCGGCTTGTGCCCGCAGCCGAACGCGCCCGTCCCGTGGTCAGCGTGCACGACGCAGCCAGTCACAGCCTGGCCTGGATCGGTTCGGCGCTTGGCTGTCGACAGCTTGCTTTGGGCGTCGACCGTTTCGGCGAGTCGGGAACTATCAAGGACCTCCACGAGATAGCCGGAATCTCCACCGGCGACATCGTCAACGCCGCCCTCATCGCCACCAGCGAACCCGCATAACCCGACCCGCCGCGGGACCCCGCGCCAACGATCGAACCTGTGCCCAAAACCGCGGTGGGGACCGCGACTTTGGGCACAGGTTGCGAAAAACGGTTGCGGGGTTGACCTTCTAGTGGCTGTCGTGAGCGGCTGTTAGTGGTTGGAGACGGTGCCGGTGGTGCGTCGATGGAGGGCCTCGGCGTGCGGGTTGAGCCCTACCAACACCGCGACGATGCCACGATCGGCGAACTTGGCAACGACGGTGTCCAGGGCCGCTACGGCCGATGTGTCCCAGATGCGGGCCTCGGTTAGGTCGATCTCGACTCGTTTGACCTTTACAGCGTCGTAGTGGAAGGCGCGCACGATCTGGTTGCTCGATGCGAAGAACAGCTCGCCGCTAACCGAATAGAGCCGTTCGGTGTTGTCGGGGTCGAGGACGCTCGTTACCTTCACAACACCCGAGACGTGGCGCGCAAAGAAGACCGCCGAAAGCACCACACCAGCGGCGACTCCGTACGCCAAGTTGTGGCTCAGTACGACGATTGCAACGGTGACGACCATCACGGCTGTCTCGGCGCTTGGCGCCGTCTTCAACGTTGCGATCTTGACGCTTCGCCAGTTGAACGTGCTAATGGACACCATGATCATGACTGCGACCAGTGCTGCCATCGGAATCTTGGCGACCAAGTCGCCAAGGCCAAGTATCAGCACGAGCAAGAAAAGCCCAGACGCCAGGGTCGAAAGACGAGTCCGACCACCGGAGCGGTAGTTGATCATTGACTGGCCGATCATGGCGCACCCGGCCATGCCGCCAAGGAAGCCAGTAGCGACGTTGGCCACACCCTGGCCGCGTGACTCGACGTTCTTGTCGGAGTCGGTGTCGGTCATATCGTCGAGTAGCTGGGCTGTCAGCAACGATTCGAGTAGCCCGACGAGGGCAAGGGTGATGGCGAACGGCAGAATAATTTGGAGAGTCTCGAACGCAAACGGAACGTCGGGCAGGCTTACGAATGGCAGTGCGTTGGGAAGCTCCCCCATGTCGCCGACGGTTGGTAGACCGAGGTTCCAGAAGATGGCAGATCCGGCCAACACCACGATGGCAACGAGGGGCGCTGGCACTGCGGTACTTAGCCTCGGCAAGCCATAGATCAGAGCGAGGCCACCTAGAACGAAGGCGATGTTCAGCGGCAGTTGGGACGAGTCCGCATCTTCTCCGGTCAGGAATATGTGAGGCACCTGGGCCAGGAAGATTAGGATTGCCAGCGCATTCACGAAGCCGACCATGACGGTTCGAGGGATGAAGCGCATCAAGGCCCCAACACCTAGATAGCCAAAACCGATCTGGATAAAGCCTGCGAGAATTGTTGCGGCGAACAGGTAGGCGACCCCATGTTGTTCGACGAGGGGAACCAACACCAGCGCCATGGCGCCGGTCGCGGCCGAGATCATTCCTGATCGGCCACCGGCGAAGGAGATGATAATGGCGATCGAGAACGATGCGTACAGCCCGACCTTTGGGTCAACGCCGGCAATGATCGAAAACGAGATTGCTTCTGGGATGAGTGCCAGCGCGACCAGCAGGCCAGACAGTAGGTCGACCTTTACGTTGGAGAACCATTCTTCTTGGATCAGAGACAGGCGCGTGCGCGTAGGCGCGGCTTCGGGTTCGGATAACAACTTGGTGACCTTCGAGGGAGAGTGTTGCGACGACCGTCGCTGAGACACAACAACACCATCGGTCGTTATGCACTAGGAGCTAAGGATACGTTCAGGACTAGGTGGTGCTATTGGACGTATCGGCGGGCCTTGGCCTTCTTGCCGCGGATGCTCGAGCCGTTAATGGCCTCAACAACTTCCTCGACAGATTCGTTTGGCACGCCGACCACAGAGAAGTGATCGGAAATCTTGATGGGGCCAATGTCGCGGCCAGGTATCCCGACCTCGTTGGCGATAGCGCCAACCAGGTCGCCTGGGCGAATGTTGCCCTTCCGGCCGACACCAACGTAAACGAAGCCGGTGTTGTCACCACCGGCAGCCCGGTGCCCGGAGTTGCCGCGGCCAGACTTCGGACCACTCTTTTCGTAGCGAGAGCGGCCCTTGTTGCCGCCGCGGTCGCGACCGCGCTCCCGGCTCGACTTCGACTCGGCGATCTCGGGAATGTACGTCTCGTCGATCGAGGAGTTGCGAGCTTCGTGCACCAACTTGATGGCCGCTAGGGCGATGTCGCGGAGATCAGCGACGCTGGTCAGCTCGTGGATGATGTTGTTGTACTCATCGATGTCCTCGCTGCCGAGGGTGTCGCTCACCGCGGCAACGGTCAGCTCGAGCTGGCGTTCGCGTAGCTGTTCGATGCTTGGCACCTTAGCCACATCGAGCTTCCGCCCAAGGAGGCGTTCGATGTCGCTTAGCAGGCGGCGGTTTCGGGGTTCGGCGAGGGTGATCGCGACGCCTTCGCGCCCAGCTCGGCCGACGCGCCCGATGCGGTGTACGTAGCTCTCGGGCTGGCTCGGCACGTCGTAGTTGACGACGTGGCTGAGGGTGTCGACGTCGAGACCGCGGGCGGCAACGTCGGTGGCTACGAGAAGATTGGCGGTGCCGTCCCGCAACCGCCCCATGACGCGGTCACGCTGGCTCTGGTCCATTCCGCCATGTAGCGCTTCGGCCCGATACCCGCGGACGTTCATGGTCTCGGCTAGTTCGTCGACATCGTTGCGCGTCTTGCAAAACACGAGGGCCGACGTCGGTGCCTCAATGTCGATAATGCGCCCAAGAGCAGCGGGTTTGTGTTTGCGCTGAACCATGTACACCGTTTGACGGACGAGGTCGTTGCTCGGAGCATCTTTGCCAAGACCGACCTCGATGCGCACCGGGTCACGCTGGTGGCGAGCCGCAATCGAACGAATTCGCGGCGGCATCGTTGCCGAGAACAGCAAGGTCTGTCGCGATGACGGTGTCGATTCGAGGATCGTCTCGATATCTTCGGCGAAACCCATGTCGAGAATTTCGTCGGCTTCGTCGAGAACAACGGTGGCGATTTCGTCGAGAATTAGGACCTTGCGTTTGATGAGGTCGATGGCCCGGCCCGGCGTGGCGACTACGACGTGTACTCCTCGGCGAAGACCACGGATCTGGTCCTGGATGGGCGAGCCGCCGTACACGGCCAAGACCTTCACGCTCTGGCGACGGCCGTAACCGGTTATGGCTTCGCTGACCTGGATGGCTAGTTCTCTGGTCGGAACCACAACCAACGCGATGGGAGCGCCAGGCTTGCCTGACTCGATGCCGTTGATTATCGGCAGTGAGAACGCAGCCGTTTTACCCGTACCGGTTGCGGCCTGGCCGAGGACATCGGAGCCTTGTAGCAACAGAGGGATTGTCTCGAACTGGATAGGTGTCGGGTCGCTGTAACCGAGGTCGGTGAGCGATTCGAGGAGTTCGGGCCGCAAGTCGAGAGTTGCGAAACCCAAGTTTGTGGGCGCGATGGAACTATCGGATTCTTCTGAGTGTTTGGACATGTTTGCTCCCTGCAAACGCCAGCATCTCTACTGCCAGCGTGGCCTTCTAGGCCCAGCACCTGCCAAACCTCAACCTGACACTCTACCGGCGAAGACGCCTGTTGGCTACAGGCGCGGACACTCTGCTTGCGGTCGATTCAAGAAATGCGCGAGGTGGTGTCGATCTAGCTTCGCGACGTTCGACCCTTGGGTAGCGACACGCATTGGGCGTGGTGCTCGAGGAGGAAACATCATGGCTAAGTACCTGTTCACTTATCACGGCGGCGCAGGGATGCCAGAAACACAGGAAGAGATCGACGCTGTTGTGGCCGCGTGGGGGTCCTGGTTCGAGAGCGTCGGGGCCGCGACGCTCGACGCTGGTAACCCGACTGGTGCGGCCAAGACTGTCGCTGCCGACGGCTCCGTCTCGGACGGTTCTGCAACCGGACACACCACGGGTTATGGCCTGTTCAGTGCCGACAACCACGGTGCCGCAGTCGAGATCGCCAAGGGCTGCCCGGTGTTGTCAGGCGGGGGGTCGGTCGAGGTTTACGAAACTATCGACATGTAGGACCGACTCTGCGAGGGGCCCTGAGTGGTGGATTGGGGTCTCCCAGAGGGTCGCCGAATCAGCTAGCAGAGCTATCGAGCTTCTCTAATCGCTCGGCCCGCAACGCTCCCCGGCGGACCTTGCCAGCGTCATCGCGTAGCGCGTGGTCGACGAACTCGATGGTCCGGGGACGTTTGTAAGCAACTAGGTGTTCGGCGAGGTGCCGCAGCAGATCGTCTTCGTTCAGGCCATGGGCTTGCACGATGGCGTGAATTTGGTTCCCCTTGTCGTCGTCGGGAAGGCCAATGACGGCCGAACTACCGACGTCAGGGTGCAAGTTTATGGCAGCTTCGACTTCGGCGGGAAACACATTGGCGCCGCCGACGAGGATCATGTCGGTCCGACGGTCGGCAAGGTAGAGGAAGCCATCGGAATCCATCCAGCCGATATCGCCCAAACACTCCCACCCATCGCGCGACTCAGCTTCGGCTCCGACGTAGTGGTATGTCGGAGTGTCACGGCCGAGGGTCCGCATCCAGACTTCTCCGACCTCGTCGGCGGCTAGATCGGCGCCGGCGTCGTCGCAGATCTTCATGGTGCCAGTGGCCGGTTTACCGACGGATCCCCGGTGTTTGAGCCAGTCGACGCCGTTGATGACCGTCGAGGCTTGACCCTCGGTGCCGCCATAGAGCTCCCAGATGTTCTCGGCCCCGATCCAGTCGATCCAAACGTCTTTCAACCATGGAGGGCACGGTTCGGCGAGGTGCCATGCGAAACGAACCGACGAAAGGTCGTAGCTGTTGCGCACATGTTCTGGAAGTTTCCAGATCCGTAACATCATGGTCGGGACCATGTACACAGATGTTGCTTGGTTTCGCTCTATCGCGGCCAGCGTCTCGTGGGCATCGAATCGGCTCGACAGTGCGATGTGTCCTCCGACGAATAGGGCTGACCAACCCCATATGAACGGGCCGTTGTGATACATCGGCCCTGGCATGACCATTGTTTCGCCTGTTGTGCACCCGAGAAGAGCGGGTCGCGTGGCGAGATCATCAGCGAACACCGAGGGATCACCACTGACGATCAGCTTTGGTCGGCCAGTCGACCCACCCGAGGTTGGGGCCTTCCAAGCCGATGCCACAACATCGGGGAGTGGCGCGTCGTTGGGTTCGATGGTTGTTTTGGTTGTGATTGAGGGGCGACCCACGTGTTCGACGCCTATCACGGCGGCAGAGTCGGCTAGGTCGACGATCGCATCGAGCTCCCCGGCGGGTAGCCGCGACGACACGGGTTGTGGTATGGCTCCGATCTTCCAACATGCCGCGCAAGCGATGAAGAACTCGAACGAGTTGGGTTCGGCGATTGTTACGTATCGGTCGGAGGTGACGCCAACCCGTTTCAGGTGGTGGGCCAGGGAGTTGGCTCTTGTATCAAGTTGGGCGAATGTGAGCACTTCGTCGCCGTCAAGAGTGATCGCGGGCGAATCGCCCCGAACCAAGGCGTGGTGTCTCATCAGAGTGGCAAGACTCTCACCGACTATTTCATCCAAGTTGGCTGCCATCTGTTCGCTCCTGCGTTGATTCGGGTCAGTTCGAGTGTTGTGCAAATTGACCGTTCGAGCCGTTTCTTGTGTAGCTGTCTTCTTGTGTAGCTGGTCTCGTCAATTTGGACTGGTCAGAGCCCGGCGACGATTGAGATCTGGCCGAGGTGATAGAGGACGTGCACCCACATTCGTCGGTCGGAGCGCGGGACCACAAAGCGGTCGGTTGCTAGGAGGGTGTCCGACGCAACGAACAACAACGCTCCGAGAGCAATCAGCAGATGACCGGTTCCGACTCCAACGATGAGCATGATGCCGATAACA
>JAADHX010000232.1:1005-3478 GCA_013151655.1 Actinomycetota bacterium | reverse complement strand
TCAGCCGTCGATGGCATTTCGGCACTAACCCACGGAGGCGGGTGTGGCATTGGTGTAGATAGCGCGTCGCTGGCGAATCTACGGCGGACGATCTCGGGATACGCCACCCACGCTAATACGGGCGGCGCGCTGATTCTCGGATTGGGTTGCGAGATCAACCAGATTCAGGGCCTGCTCGACGAATTCGGGCTGGTGGAGGGCGACCGGCTGCGGCTGATGGGCATCCAAGATCAAGGTGGAAGCTCGGCAACAATCCGGTCTGGGCTCGCGACCATCGGCGACATGGTCGAGCTTGCCGCCGCCGACGTTCGAACTCCGGCCCCAATCGCGGAGCTAGTGCTAGCGCTTCAGTGCGGAGGCTCCGACGGCTACTCGGCGATCACCGCGAATCCGGCCCTGGGTTATGCCTCTGACCTTTTGGTCGCCCACGGCGGAACAGCGGTGTTGGGCGAAACTCCTGAGATGCATGGGGCCGAACACCTACTTGTTCGGCGAGCTCTGAACTCCGGCGTTGCCCAGGACTTGCTCGACCGGCTTGCTTGGTGGCGTCAGCACAGCGAACCAGAGGACAACCCGACCCCTGGCAACAAGGCCGGTGGTCTCACCACGATCGCCGAGAAGTCCCTGGGTTCTGTGGCCAAGGGTGGCACCAGTCCGCTTGTCGATGTGCTGCGCTACGCCGAACCCATCAGGCGCAATGGGTTCATGGTTATGGACTCACCTGGATACGACCCGTGTTCGGTTACTGGCGAGATCGCCTCTGGTTGCAACGTCGTCTGCTTCACCACTGGCCGCGGAAGTGTGTCTGGGTTTGTGCCCGCTCCGAGCATCAAGGTCGCCACCAACTCTGGCGTGTTCGAGCGTATGCGCGAAGACATGGATCTCAACGCCGGAACGATTGCCTCAGGCGAAGAGTCTGTGGCCGAGGTAGGTGAACGAATATTCGAACTTCTCGTGGCCACCGCTAGCGGCCAACAGACTGCGAGTGAGGCGCTTGGTTTTGGTGAAGAAGAGTTTGTGCCCTGGCAATCGGGCGTGGTTACCTGAGTCGGGAGGCTCCGCGGTCGGCGGGCCCAATCGCCTTTGTCTGTGGGCGTCCGTTTATCGACAAGTTAGTGGTCTGGCCGACCGATACATCGACCTCTTCAAGGGCGTCGACTAGTTCGTTGAGCAACAGACCGCGATACCAAGGTTCGAGGGTACGGTCGTCGATCCAGGCGTAGACGTTGAAGAACATGGCCTCGCCCCCAACATGATCGAAGGCCACGAAGGGCTCGCGGTCAGGTGCATTCCACGCCAAGCCTTCGATGGTTTGGTTCATCACCTTCAACGCCACGGCTCGATCGGCCGAGCAGTCGAGCGGAACTTGCACACAGATTCGCCATCCGCCCATACGACTGTGGTTGAGCACCTGGTTCTCCTGAAACAGCGAGTTGGGCACCCATGCCGTCGAGCCGTCCGGCAGTGCCAGCTCAGTACGTAACATCGAGCGATAGAGCACAACCCCATGTAGGTCGCCGATGGTCACGACTTCGCCTACCTGGTAGATGTGGTCGATGCGAATCATCGCTCCGGCCACGAGGTTTTGTCCGACTGGGGTGAACACGACCGCGCCGGTGAATCCGATGGTTGCCATCACCGCGGCCATTCCGGTGATGTCGATGCCGACGGCACCGAGACCAGCGACCGTCATCACGACGGCTACGGCCTTGGGAACGAAGAACAGCAACTGTTCGCGCAGCCGATGTTCTTCGACCCTCCCGATTGCGATCTTAACTAGACGGACCGCAATCAGTGTGCCCAGGATCGCCACGGCCAGCCGTCCTAAGTTTTCGGCCACTGAGATGGACAAATCGCCCAGGTCCAGTGTTATCGATCCGCCGTCGTCGGTTATTGGTACGCCCGGTATTTGTGGCATCCCTTGGCCCCTCAGCAAGGCCCGCGAGTATGTACTGTAACACAACCGTAATGTCGGGCCAACCCCCCTCGGCCTTGAGTGACTTTGTTGAGCGACCAAGCGAACCCGCAGTGACGTTCTGCTCTGCCTCGATGGGGTCTAACCTGCGACACTGGTGAACTAGTAACAACTGAAGAGAAGGACGTTGCCATGACGAATTCGGCGCTCGATCAACCAGCACGATCTATCGCCAGGTCCGAACTAGTAATCGGCGAGCGCAACGACACCCTTCGTACCCTGGCCTACCGGATGCACGAGGCCAACTGCAGCGCCCTTCTTGTTGCCAACGACGACAGCTACGCGATCGTGACCGAACGCGACATCGTCGACTCCCTCGCGAGTGGTGCAAGCCCCGACGAAGAATGGGCTGTCGATGTCATGACCCGAGATGTGCAGAGCGTTCAAGGCTCGGCCACGATCGCCGACGTAGCCGAGCTCATGCAAATGGCAGGCATTCGCCACGTGTTGGTCGATTTGGACGATGGAGCGGTTGGTGTGGTGTCGGTGCGGGACCTC
>JAADHX010000232.1:0-999 GCA_013151655.1 Actinomycetota bacterium | reverse complement strand
ACCGTTGTTGATGCACGTTTCGTCCAACTAGCCGCTCGCCAGCGTCCCGCGGAGTGTTTGCCTGAGCCTGCATCCATACTCTCCCGATGCTGATCAACGTGTTGGCGATACTGTTCGGGATCGGCTGGGCTCTGCTGACGGCTGTCCTAGCCGCGAGGCGCGGACCCAAGCCGGTGTCTCTGAGTACCGTCTTCGTAACCGGAGCGATTGTTGGGTTCGGCGCTGGCTTGGTGGCCCTTGTGATTGCGATACCGAGGGACGGGATGTTCGCCGCCGTTCACATCGCCTATGTGGCCGCGACTCTTGGTCCGGCCGTTCTCGCCGTCATCGGTGTAGCTGCGATGCGCACCGCCCATGTGTCGCGGTCCGTTCCAAGTGCTGTGTTTATTGGTCTGATGTTCGTTCCAGGCGCTATCGGGCTTTGGGCGACACATGTCGCACCGTTCCGTCTGCAAGTCGAGAGGGTGACCGCCGATTTGCCGTGTCAGCGGGGTGGTGACGACAGCATCGTCATCGGCGTTCTCGCCGACATTCAGACTCCGACCATCACCGACTACGAACGCGACGCTTTGCAACGGGTCATGGATGCGAACCCAGATCTGATTGTCATCGCCGGCGACATCCAGCAGAGCAGCGATTTCTACGGCGAACTCGATACGTTCCGGGAGTTCTTCGCTTTGGCTCAAGCCCCGTTTGGAGTCTACGTCGTTCAAGGTGATGTCGAATCACTGGGCGATATGCGCGAACTCGTCGCGGGTACGGGTGTGACGTACCTGGAGAACGAAATCGTCGAAATCGCCATCGGCGACCGTCTAGTCAGACTCGGCGGAAATCAGCGTGCGTGGAAGCTCAGCGACCCCCAATCCATGTTCGCCGAACTCGGCGAGGCTCCTCCCGAGGTGGTTACCGTAGTACTGAGCCATCGCCCTGACGTCGTGTTCGACTTGAGTGGATCAGTCGACGTTGTGATAGCGGGTCACACTCATGGAGGCCAGGTAA
>JAADHX010000137.1:2514-3026 GCA_013151655.1 Actinomycetota bacterium | reverse complement strand
CATAAGCGGGCTGGGCGGCCGCGAATTTCGCGGCCTTTGGCCGAGGATATCACAGGGCTTGTACCAACTGAACCGTCAATTTTTTCGACGTTGACCGCATTCGGTAAACGTGCGGATCCTCTCCCCTGGGACGGTCTGGCAACTCGCTTTTCGAGGCGACGATCCACTCCCGGAACGAAACCGCCTCCAGCTCGTTCGTACGGGCCCGAAGGAACAGCGATTGCCACTCGTGCAACCGCACGTGCGGTTTCCTCAGTGTATTCGCCGTCAATAGTTCGATCGAGTACCGGTTCGTTCAGGGCGGTCGACACCGCTTTTGGCAGCTGACCCTACACCAATCAGGTCCTGGAGCCCTGTCCCGACAGGACCCGGAACAGCTGCTTCGTGCCGTCATCATCGGCATGTGCGAGCACATCTGTAAACGATGAGGCAGTACCGTGGTGGATCATCGTGTGGTCTCTCCTTACGAGCTCCTGTATGGACTCGCTGAGAGTCACACGGTGACGCCTCGA
>JAADHX010000137.1:0-2498 GCA_013151655.1 Actinomycetota bacterium | reverse complement strand
CCCGCCACTTCACGGGACACATACTGCTGTCCGTCTACCGGCCTTGGACAAGTTCTTCTGACCGGTGCAACGACACACGATTTGGAGATGATGAGGCCCGATCCTTGACCAGTAGGTCTCGGCGTTTCGATGCGCATCTGGAGGAATGCCCTTAGCACACCAAAGTGTGTTGGCTGGTTCGAATAAATGACAACGCCAGGCGACGGTCTCAACAATCAGTATTCTGAAGCGGTCTGGGTGATTCCAGGCATCACATATTGCCCGTTGAGCACCGCCATAGACGGCAGGTGCATCTTCCATCAGGACGTAGAACGGAGTGTTGAGCGCCGGGAGCCAGATCGCTCTGGTATCTCCTTCGAATGCGTCGCGTTAGATCGGGATAGCGAGCGACACGTCATCGGCTGTGATCAATCCCGGCGTACGGTTCACCGACCGAGTACCAGTCGATGGAGTTGGCGACCATGAGTCGCCTTTCCAGGTCGCACAACGTGATCGACCAGAACGCGCCGACAGGTGGCAGGTGGTCTGCCTTGGACCAGGCCTCCTGTGACTCATGCAAGAATATTGCGATCTTCGCCAACACGGTACACCTCGTGCCTCTCGGCTGAGGCGTACGAACCGAACACCAGCTCCATCGATCTGGCGTACTCGCGACCCGACATTTCACAATCGCTATCAGATGAAATACATTCAACGAATCGGCGCTGCATGCCGACGAAGCTCTGATCGATCGTATCCGGTCCGAATTCGAAAACGGTGTCACTTTCGTCGGTGATTACTCGAAGGCGGCCGTCGGCAGAAAGGTGCATCGTTCCACCTTCAGCCTCGATCGTCATCACGGCCCAGCTCACTGCATCTGCCTTGGGATAGGTAGGAATCGAAGCCCACGAAATGTCCATAATGGCGACAAGATTCTCGTAGCTCACAAGCACAACCGCGTTGTCTTCTCCTGCAATCTCCCGACTGGCGTTGCCAACTGTCGCAGCCAGCCGCAACGGCTCACCAAACAAGTAGCGAATCGTGTCGAAAAAGTGAATGCCCATTTCATAGATGACGAGTTGCTTCATCGTCGCAAAGTACGGTTGATCGATGAATGTGACGGTCGGCAAAGTCCACCGCGATCGGTCGGTCCAGTGCGCATAGAACGGCCGGCCGATCTCCCCTGAATCGAGCAGTTGTTTCATCTTGAGGAACCACGCCTGGAAACGCATGTTCTCATTCGCTACGAGCCGTACACCGGCTCTGTCTGCAATTTCGACCATCTCATCGACGTCTTTCATGCTCGGTGCGAATGGTTTCTGGCAGAGGATGTGGACCCCGGCCTCCGCGCTGCTTCGAACGAGGTCTACATGCGTCTGTGGGGGTGTCGCAATGTCCACAAAATCGACGTCATGCGCGTCCAACGCTTCACCAAGACTCGCGTAAGTTGCCGCTATCTCGTACCTCTCTGCCTGGTGACGAGCCTTGTTTTCGTCGAAATCAACGAGAGCCACTATTTCAACCTCGGATATTTGGGCCCAGGCGCCGAGCTGCTGTGTCGATATATAGCCACACCCGACAAGGATTCCCCTGAGACGTCTCCCGTTCGATCGGACAGGTTGTCCCGCTGACACTTGATCTGAACTCACTTCGTGCTCCTTGAGAGTCGCATCCTTCGTTTCTGTTGTATCCCGGTGTTCGATCTCACGGTATCTTCGGCTCGCCCAAGAGCTGCACTGCGCCGGTGTCGTGAGATCGATAGATCGCTTCGAACAGGTGAACAGCGCTACGACCGTCGATACCCGTGACAAGCGGTGGGCGGTTTTCTCTGACCGCGTTCAAGAAGTCTTGGACCTGAAGTCCGAGATAGTGCACGATTGGGTCAGTTACATCGAATGCTTCACGATCGCGCTCCTGGAGTTCCATCAGGGTATCTTCTGCGCCCGGAACCGACCAGGTGTCGGTGATGGGTGCCTCCATGACCTCGCTGGCTCCTGCGATGAACATCGGACCGCTGTCAGTTTGAACACCGATCGAGGCGCCATTGTCACCGTGGACATGGATATGCGCGTACAGCCCGGGCCGTTGCGAGTTGCTAACAACGATGGAACCAAGACGACCGTCGAATCCCCGCACAACCGCCACCGCAGTGTCATCAACTTCGATTTCCGGATGATTGATATTGCTCCAATTGCCGAACACCGCAGCGAGCGGTCCGAAGAACCAAAGGAACAGGTCAAGCAAATGGACAGCCTGGTTCACCAGCACACCACCCCCCTCCCCCGACCATGTGCCACGCCACGGTCGGGACTCGTAGTACGCGCTTTCGCGCCATCCCAGAAGGGTCAGTGTCGCCAACGACGGTCGCCCGATCTTGCCGGATTCGATGGCGTGTTTGACCCTCTGCACCGGCGTATAGAACCGGCGTTGGCTGACAACACCGAGAGTTACGCCGACGCCCGACGCGACACTGAGCATGCGATCGCAATCTGCGACCGAAGTAGCCATCGGCTTTTCGA
>JAADHX010000413.1 GCA_013151655.1 Actinomycetota bacterium | reverse complement strand
TTTCTATTGCCCTGGTTGCCCTCGCCCGACGGTCGGCCGCTTCAGGATGGCCCACCGTCTCATAAGCAACGGCCCTAGCCAACCGAACAACGGACTGAGATAAACGACTGTCGGTTTCGTCGATGCGTTCCTCGGCATCGTCGAAGGCTGTCACCATCTGCTCATGGTGATGTAAACGAGCGTGTCCAAGAGCGATCGCGAGCTGGGCCGATCGGACATCGAGGTACGTCGACTTCGGCGAGTCGAGAGCGGTTCGAGCGAATTTGTTCGCTTCGTCGACGTTGCCCCGTGTGACCTCAAGCAGTGCCATTGTGCTCGAGAAGTAGGTAGCCGGATCGTCGGGATCGCGGGGCCTTACCTGCTTGATGACCTCAATCGCTTCTTCGACTCGGCCAAGCTGTAGCAATGCCAGCGCCCTCGTGACCTGGCGATCAGTATTGCCGAGCATGTGGTGGTCTCGACCCTGCTGCTCGAACGATTCGAGAATAGCGAGAGCGCGATCCGCATCGCCGGTTTGGATGGCAGCCGACCCTTCGACCATGCGCACGAAGTCGAGGTTCGGCATGCCGTCCTCGGAAGCAGCCGCCTCGGCCGCCTCGGCCAGTGCCTGGCGCAGCTCGGCGAACTGACCAAGCGCAGCGTGGGCCCTAACGAGGGTTCCGAGCGTTTGAATCAGGCCAAACTCGGAGTCGGTTTCTCGAAACACCCTTAGGGCAGCCTGGCAATGCTCGACCGATTCGCGACACTGGCCGCGCCAGAGGCTTACCGACGCCATCAGGAGGCGCATCATGGGAGCGCCAAATCGATCGCCTCGACGCACAGCCTCTTCGTGGACTTTAGTTGCTACCTTGAGCGCGGTATCACTATCGCCTTCGTGGAAGTTCAAGAACGCGGCCAGGCCGAGAGCCCAACCAAGCCCACCAGCATCTTCATTGTGACGAAATACCTCGATCGAGCGGTCGAGTCTGATGCGAGCTTCGGCCGTGTTGCCGCTCTCGAACGCCACCCAAGCCAGGTTCTGCTGACACCAGGCTTCACCCGTTGTGTCGCCGAGGCTTCGGAAGATCTCCAACGCCTCAGTGAGATTGCTGTCGGCTAGTGCCGCGTCGCCAGCACGACGCGCTGCCATTCCATGCAGCCGCAATGCTTCGGCAGTGCCGGCATCGTTGCCAAGATCGCGCCAGCGCTTGATGGCGGCGGAAAGGTGGGTGCGAGCCTCGACAAAGTCGCTCTTGGCCGTCTCGATTTCGCCCCTCACCATGATCGCATCAGCGATCCCAGGTTGATTCCCGGTAACGAAAGCGACCCGGCGAGCCGTATCAGCATCGTCGAGTGCGCCCTCGATCTCGCCAAGTCCGAGTCTGGCTCTGGCTCGGCCCAACGACACCTCTACCAGGCGCGCATCGTCGTCGTCGATGAGTTCGATGGCCTGGGCAAAGAACTTGCCCGCGACCAGATATGAGGCGCTATCGGCGGCGTCTTTGGCTGCTTCAGTCAACCAAAGAAGAGCCAGATCGGCGATGTCGTCTGGCACGCCTTCGATGGGGCCAAGCTCGGCTGATAGAGCGGCTACCGCAGCGAAATGTCTGGCGATGAACCCAGCTCGGACCGCTCGATCTTCGTCCTTATGGTGTGCAACGAGCCACTGACCGATAGCGACGTGGCGTTGGGCCCTCGCGGTCTTGGTGAGGGTGTTGTAAGCGATGTCTCTGACGAGATCGGATTTGAACCGCCAGCGGTCGTGTTCGGTGCCGAAGATGTCCTTCGCCACGAGTTGTCTGAATACCGATTCGACGCCATCGGCACCTCGGTATTCGGCCATGGTCATGAGCCCATACACCGGGCCACCGCGCCCAATGACCGACGCGTCGTCGACCATGGCTCGCTCTGTTGTGCTCAGCCCGTCGAGACGAGCCGCGACCAGACCCCGGAGCGTGTCTGGAAGCTCTCCAAGCCTCTCGGCAAGCTCGGACCGGGCTCCGGCATCGGTTCCTTCCTGCTTCAGCAGTGCCGACAACTCTTCGAGGAAGAACGGGTTCCCACCGCTGCGCTCAAACAGCGCATCGGTCAGCTCATCGGAGACTTCGACATCGAACAGCGAGCGCACCAGCTCAGCCGACGAGTCGCGATCGAGGGCATCAAGATTGAGCACGGTCGTGTTGTGGCGACCCGGAGGAATCACCCAGCGTTCTTCGTCGATCCCCCACCGAGCCGTCGTTAGAAGCACGAACGGTTTCTTGGCCAGCGCCGTAACAAGAGACTCAAGCAGCGACAGCAGCAGGTCGTTGGCCCAGTTGATGTCGCCGAGTGACAAAATGACCGGGCGTCTGTCGGTAACGGCCTCCAACAGAGTGCGGAGGCCGATCTGGATCTCTTCGCGGCGGCGAGTGGGTTCGAGTAGGTCGAGCCCGGTCTCGTAACTCATGATGTGAAGCACGACTTTGGTGACGCGGTGAATCGCGTCGTCGTCTGGCGATGCCTCGAACAATGCGGCTACGGATCTGCTGATGCGCTGCTCGGCGCTCGCATCGGACTCGCCAGGACCAACCTCAAACGCCGTCGCCATGGCCTCTGCGATCGGGTTGTATGGGTTCGGCTCGCCATACGGCAGGGCGCGGCCCTCGAGTATCAGGGCATCGCGTGACTCTTCGATCGAGGCCGAAACCTCCTCGGCCAGCCGGCTCTTGCCCATGCCCGCTTCGCCGAGCAATAAGACCAAATGGGCTCGGTCGCGAGCGACCGAGGTTTCGATCGCCGTCGTCAGATGTAGGTGTTCGGCCTGTCGCCCAACCATCGGAGCGAGGAACCCCCGGCGTCTGCGACCCGGCGGCAGCAGTTCGGAAACGGCAACGAATACTTCGATGTTGTCGTCGCGGCCTCGAATTTCGACGAGTCCCTTTGCTTCGTATTCGATCGCCGATGCAGTTAGGGTCTGTGTTGTAGGTCCGACTAGTACCTCGCCTGGTTCAGCCATGGACTCGAGCCTCGACGCGAGATTGACGGTGTCGCCCATGGCGGTGTAGTCGCCTCCGGCGCTGATGGCGCCGACGAGCACCTCGCCGGTCGTAATGCCAATGCGCATCTTTATCTCGACTTCGCCGTCGGTCCGCAAGTCGGCAAGGCTTCGCTGCATCCGCAGAGCGGCCCTCACGGCCCGTTCTGGGTCGTCCTCGTGAGCAATCGGCGCACCAAACAGGGCCACAACTGCGTCGCCAACAATCTTGTCGACGGTGCCGCCAAACGACGTTATGTCGGCAACCAAGCGCTCGAAGCACCTATCGATCAGGTGTTTGAGTAGCTCAGGGTCCTTGTCTTCAGACAGACCGGTGAAGCCAACCAAGTCGGCGAACAATACGGTTACGACCCTGCGTTCTTCTGACCGAACGAGAAGGTGCCCACACGTTGAACAGAATCGCGCCCCATCGGGCACGGTGCTATTGCACGATGGACACGCAGACATAGGCTCAGTCTACGGTCCACCTCCGATAGCACCCTAGTTACTTCGAATGAGCTGATGCTTCGTTGCGGTACACCCGATAAGTCCGGTCATCCGTTCGGACGACGAGACGGAACGATCAGCCCCAGTACCGTCGAGGGAATGCGAATCAACCGGAGCATCGTGTTCGACGCCGGTATCGCGGTTGGGCTGCTAATCGTAGTCGTCGTCTCGGCAGTCGCTGGTAGTGACCTATTCAAAGGTGCGAACGCTCACAGGAGCCGAGACGTCATCTTCTGGATGCTCCAGGCTGGCGCAATTCTGCCGCTAACGCTTCGCCGAGAGTATCCAAACCTTGTCGTGGCGATGACGGGGGCCAGTTTGACGGCGTTATCGGTCGTCAACTATCCACCCTCGTTATCTGCAATTGGGGTGCTCATCGCTATGTACTCGGTGGCTGCCTACGCTAGCCGGGTCGACGCTCTGATCTCGCTAGGGATCGGCGCCGTTGCGATAGCAGTTTCGGTGACGTCTCAACTGAGCGGCGCTGAATCGGCTGTTGGGGTGCTAAGCAACTACGTGTTCTTCGGTACTGCTTGGCTGCTCGGAGACTCGATCAGGAGCCACCGCGAGAGGGTCGCCGACCTCGAGCGTGCAGCCGCACGGACGGCGCGGGATCGACTCGATGCAGACGAGCGCGCCGCTCGAGCTGAGCGGAATCGGATCGCCCGCGAACTTCATGACATCGTGGCTCACTCGCTTAGCGTGATGGTCATTCATGCCGGGGCCGTACGTCGCGATCTTGAGCAGTCTGCCGATGAGCGCCATCACCGGGTCCGAACAATCGAAGACACCGGCCGCGCCACGCTCAACGAGATGCGTCAACTGCTTGGTCGACTACGATCCGACAGCGACGAGACCGGTTCGCTGTCGCCCCAGCCAGGAATCGACGATCTAACCGACCTTGTCGCCGAGTTCAGCGACGCTGGCCTTGGCATCAACTTTGTCATCGAGCGCGAAGCCGGTGTCGACCTAAGCCAAACCGCGGCCATGTCTACCTATCGCATCGTGCAGGAGTCATTGACGAACTGTCTGAGACATGCTGGCGACGCCAACGTTGAGGCCGTCGTTCACATCGCAGCCGACGGAGTCGATATCGCGGTTGCCGACGACGGCCGTGGCGCCGCGGCTGATCCAACTGACCCTGGCTACGGGCTTATCGGAATGCGTGAACGCGTTGCGCTGTTCGGTGGAACGGTTCAAGCTGGACCGAGAATCGGAGGCGGATGGTCGGTTAGGGCCAGCCTCCCGCACGCCAAGGCTGCAAGTCGATGAATATCAACGTAGTGGTAGCAGACGATCAGCAGCTGGTCCGTAGCGGGTTCCGAATGATCCTCGACTCCGAGCCCGACATCACCGTCGTAGCCGAAGCAGCCGACGGTATCGAGGCCGTCGAACTGGCCAAGCTTCATCGGCCCGACGTGGTCGTTATGGACATTCGCATGCCTCGCCTCGATGGCCTCGAAGCAACCAAGGCCATCACCGAAGCAAGCATTGGCACCCAGGTCCTTGTCGTTACTACCTTCGACCTCGACGAGTACGTTTACACCGCTCTCAGCAACGGTGCCAGTGGGTTCTTGTTGAAGGACGCTCCGCCGGAGGATCTGGTGAACGCGGTGCGTGTAGTTCACCGTGGAGACGCACTTCTCGCTCCAAGGGTTACTCGACTGCTCATCGAGCAGCACCTCCAGAAGGCCCCACCGTCGCCCGAACCACCGGCGATCGTCGGGGATCTAACCGAACGCGAACTTGAGGTGCTGATATGCCTGGCAGCCGGACGCTCCAACGCTGAGATTGCTGCCGACCTGTTCGTAAGCGAGACCACGATCAAAACTCACATCGGCCACATTTTGATGAAACTCGCCTTGCGAGATCGAGTCCAGGCGGTCGTGTTTGCCTATCAGCACGGTCTGATCGTCACTGGTCAGTGACATCTGTAACCACCACAGCGGTATCCACCCTTTGGCGGATGTAGACACCTAACCGCATCCCTACCATCTACGAAACGAACTATCCCCCTAGGAGACTCAGTGACCGTCACTGAACAAACATCAGCGCTCAAGGTTGCCGCCATGGCAAAGGGCGCTACCAAAGTCTATGGCCAAGGCGACACTGAAATCCGGGCCCTGGACGACGTCAGCATTGAATTCTACGACGGCCAGTTTACTGCGGTCATGGGGCCATCTGGTTCAGGCAAGTCGACCCTCATGCACTGCATGGCTGGCCTTGACGAACTAACCGGCGGCGAAGTTTGGATTGGCGAGACCGAGCTTGGACAGCTGTCGCGCCGCGAGCTAACTCTGATGCGCCGCGACAACGTCGGGTTTATATTCCAGGCCTACAACCTCGTGCCGACGTTGAACGCCAAGGAGAACATATTGCTGCCGCAGATGCTTGCTGGCAGCGACGTCGACGACGCCTGGTTCGACGAGGTGATCGAAAAGGTTGGCCTCGCCGACCGTATGGCGCACAAACCCAACGAGCTCTCTGGCGGGCAACAACAGCGCGTGGCCGTGGCAAGAACACTCGCAGCCCGTCCGTTGTTGATCTTCGCCGACGAACCTACGGGCAACCTCGACTCGAGATCAGGCCAAGAAATCCTCGACTTCATGCGTCGCGCTGTTCGCGAGTACGGCCAGACCATCGTCATGGTGACGCACGACTCGAACGCTGCGGCCTATGCCGACCGAGTCGTGTTCCTAGCCGACGGCAAGGTTGTTGCCGATGTGGCCGACCCGAGCGCCGACGAGATCCTCGAACAGATCAGATCGTTGAGTTCCTGAGCCATGTTCAGAATCTCACTAAAGAGCATTCTCGGGCACAAGTTCCGATTTCTTCTGACCCTCGCCGCCGTCGTACTCGGCGTTGGGTTTGTGGTTGCCAGTTTTGTCATCCGTGATGGCCTCAAGGAGACTTTCAACAGCCTCATCGAAGACATCAATGCCGATACCGACGTTCAGGTTCGTGGTTTCGTCGAGTTCTCGGAGTCTGATTTCCAGGACGACCCCCTAATCGACGAGACAATCCTCGCTGAGGTTCAATCCATCGAAGGTGTCGCCGAGGCAATCGGCGGAGCCGGGTTCGGTGGCATCATCCCGATCAGGGCCGATGGCAATCCACTCGAATCGTTCGGGCCTCCATTGCTCGGGTTCAACTACATCGATTCGGCGCTCACCCCGACTCGCCTAGTCGAGGGCGCACCTCCCGAACGAGGCGAATTCGTTCTCGATATCACCACCGCCGAGGACAAAGGGTTCGTTATCGGCGAACGCTACGACGTCGTCTTTCCGGGCGGCCGGGAGTCGTTCACACTTTCGGGTCTAGTGAGCCTTGGCGATGGCAACGCAACGGTTGGTGCCGTTCTGACCGCGTACGAAACAAGCCAGTTCCAGGAGCTAACGGACACCGTTGGTCGCATTCAAACAATCTCCATCCGAGCCGATCCAGATGTAGGCGCCACCGAACTTGCAGCCCGAATTCAGGCGCAGCTTCCTGACGGGGTCGAGGCCGTCACGTCCGACACTGTCATCGAAGAGGGCCAGGCCGACTTCGGTCAGATCGTCGACATTCTCGGTGGCGTTCTAACTGGGTTCGCATTGGTGTCTTTGTTGGTGGCGTCGTTTCTTATCTCCAACATTTTCAACATCACCATTGGTCAGCGAGTACGCGAGTTGGCTCTGCTGCGGGCGATGGGTGCAACCACTACCCAGGTACGAGTCTCGGTGTTAACTGAGGCCGGGCTCATCGGGTTAACTGCGGCCGCGCTCGGAATCGGTTTCGGCGCCGTTGTTGCGCTCGGACTTCGAGCCGCGCTCAACGCGGTCGGGTTCGGACTTCCAGCCTTCGGCATCAACATCTCGGCCGGCACGATAATAACTGCGCTGATCGTTGCGATCGGGGTAACCCTCCTCGCAAGCCTTCTGCCTGCGTTCCAGGCGGGGCGGGTGCCACCAGTTGCCGCGATGCACGATGGCTACCAGTTACCGATACGCCGAAAGGCAAGGCGAGTCCTTGGTGGGGCCATGACCAGCTTTGGAGTCTTGCTTATGCTCGTCGGCCTGTTCGGTAGCACTTCAGGATTTGGGCTGATCGCTGTACTCGGCGGAGGTTCAGTGTTGGTGTTCGTGGGGATCACGACGCTCAGCCCTCTGTTCGCCTCGCCAGTGGTGCGGACAATCGGCTCGCCTCTGCGTAAGTTTGGCTTCACCGGTCGCCTTGCCCAGGAAAACGCCGCCGGGTCGGCCCACAAGACAGCGTCGGCAGCTGGAGCGTTGATGATCGGGCTGGCTTTGGTGGCCGCTGCTGGGGTCGTCGGTGCTTCGCTCAAGCAGTCGCTCTCAAACACGCTCGACACTTCAATCCAGGCCGATTTCTTTATTGGTCAGGGCGGACCTGGAACCGGGTTCGGCTCATCGTTGGCCCGAGACCTCCGCGCTACCGACGAGTTCGACCAGGTTGCCGCATTCCGAGTTGGCAAGATGCGCGTTGGTGGTGACACCAAGGATGTGTTCGCCACCAACTTCGATCAGCTCGATGGTCTCATCGATCCCGATGTTGTCAGCGGTTCGTTGTCCGATGCTGCTCCCGCCAGCATCTTGTTGCACGAAGATCCGGCCTCTGACTTGGGCGCCAGCATCGGTGACCCGATCGTGGTCGAGTTCGCTTCGGGTGGCTCGACTGAGCTCACTGTTGCCGCGATCTACACCGATGCGCTAATTCTGGGTAACTGGGTTATCGATATAGCGGTCTGGGACGAGTACTTCAGCCTCGACAGCGACCTATTTGTGGCGGCGAAGATCGCTGACGGCGTCGAAATCTCGGCGGCCCAGCAGACTCTCAATGCACTTTCGGTAGATTTCCCTCAGGTCGATATCCAAGATCAGGCCGAGTTCCAGCGAAGCCAGGAGAATCAGGTCGACTCGTTGCTAAACGTGATCAACATGATGCTCCTGTTTGCCTTGGTCATAGCACTTCTGGGTATCGCTATCACCATGACGCTCGCTGTATTCGAACGCACCCGCGAAATTGGGATGCTCCGCGCGGTCGGTATGACAAGGAAGCAGGCTCGCTGGATGATTATTGCCGAGTCAGTTCTTGTTGCCTTGTTTGGAGCTGCCTTGGGCTTGAGCGTGGGTGTTCTGTTTGGGTGGGCTGCTGTTAGTGCGATCCCCGACTCGGTAGTTAACACCTTCGCGATTCCGTGGATATCACTCATCTTCGCCTTGGTGATCTCAGCGGTCATCGGAGTCGTCGCCGGATTGTTCCCGGCCTGGCGCGCCGGTCGGATGAACGTGCTCGACGCGATCAGTCATCTGTGAGCCCAACAAGCACAGCGATCAGTCATCTGTGACAGGCTGAGTTATGGCCCTTGATCCGCTGAATCTGGCCCGCGATGTTCTGGCGTTCCTGGCCGAACGGCATTTGGCGACGCTGTCGATCGTCAGACCAGATGGAACCGTCCACGTCACTCCGGTCGGTTTCACCTGGGACAACGATGCGCAGCTGGTCAGGGTCATCACTTGGACTGGTTCGAACAAAGCCAGGCTTATCGCCGCCAACCGCGGGCCGGTCGCGGTTAGCCAGGTCGACGGTGGGCGTTGGCTTACCGTCGAGGGAGTAGCGACGCTGACAACCGAACCCGGCGCATGCCTTGCTGGCACGACTAGGTACGCCGAGCGTTACCGCCAGCCCGCGAACCGCGCTGATCGAGCCGTGATCGAGATCGCTGTCACCAACGTGATGGGTCGGGCCTAACCAGCACGCGCACTGGGTGGTTGTCCGGGACTACCTTCGGCTCTCGAATCGCTTCGCTCCTCGGGCCGCTAGGGCCCTGGCTGACAGCGCGGACACCAGTAGCTGACGCGGACAAGATCGTCGCCGTGTTCGATACGTCGGATGATGCTGTGGCATCGAGGACAGTCGCGTCGGCCGCGGCCATAGACAGCGAGTCCGTTTCGAAACGTTTGGCGGCGGCTACGCCCGAGGTTCTGGTGAAGCAAACCAGACGCTCGTTGGTAGAGCGTTCGACGCTTCTGGTTTTCGATGGCGCCCAGTTCGGCAAACGGGCTTTGACGGCAGAACCATAAGGTCTCTGACTTATACACATTCCCGATGCCAGCAGCCATCGTTTGATCGAGCAGTACGTCGGCGATTTGGCGGGCTTGCCCTGTCGCGGCCAGGTTCGCGGCAATCGAATCGAAGTCGGGTTCGGCGTGACAGAGGTCGGGGCCGATTCGATCCCATGGCCGGGGGCCAGCTTCGGCTGGGTGGTAGAGCGCTACGGTCGGCGCGGCAAAGCAGACCGCAACGTGGTCCTTGGTCGCCACGAGGGCACGCATGGCGCCGCGCTCGTTGCGCCATCGCTGCCCCGCCCTGTACAGATGCCATTCCCCCGTCATCTGGAGGTGGGTGTGCAAGATCACGCCATCGTCGAACGTGATGAGTAGGTGTTTTCCGGCCGCCTCAACACCCTCGACCTTCACTCCAGGACGAGGCCCGCGTTTGCGGTTGCGATGCACGCGTAAGTCGGTAACCGCGTGCCCGACCAACGCGGGGCGCAGATGCGCGGCGTGGTTCCACAACGTGTCGCCCTCTGGCATGTTTGGGTCCTGGGTACTTGTCTTGGCTCGAGAGCAACGATCGGTATGACCTGGTTGGTTACTCGTTCGTGCTGCTCGTCTTCTGAGAAGACCTTACGGAGCTTCGTGCCTGTTTGGTCGGGTCCGACATCGAGGCCTCCATGAGCAACAACCCTAAGTAGGGCTCTGCTGAGCCCGGTGCCGTGCCGCACCTTCTCGAACGACAACCGGCGTTGTTCAAACGCATCGGCGGTTGCGTCGGGACCACTCAAAGCGCGGCCAACACGAGTCCACTCACGCGCCGTAGCCGCACAGACATCAACCCGATCCGCGATCCGATGCGCAGCCGACAGCGCCGAACTGGTCGCGACGGCTCTGCGCTGGCTGAAAGGGCGAACGACGAACTGACATCGCAACCCCCACCGCGGGTTCTCTCTTGATCAACCGGGAAGTCCATTGCACGACTCGTGCTGTAGGCACGACTATATGGAGGGGGTGGGACGACGAGCCGCAAAGCTACTTCGCCACTCTCAGTCGCAGAATAGGCTAGTCCTGATCCGATTATCGCTTAGGCGGTGCAACCGCTGGCGCATCGCTAGTTAGGGCCGATAGGTAGGGCCCTTGTAACCAGCCGAGAATCCGCCCGCGATCAATGCCTCCGCAAGCGGTGTTCCCATGGAGGGCTCGCCATCGATCTTGGCGATCTCAAGCCCACGTATACGACCGGACTTAACCAAGTTCATGAGCGGTTCGATCCAGGCATCGATCGATTCGAGAGTTGCCTCAAACGTGGCAAGCGATCTGGCTCCTCTTTCGATGAACAGCGCCGCTTCGCCATCAACGAGGACAACGTGGGCGCCGGCCGAACGTGATGGCCGACCGGCCGACGCTGGCCATGGGAGAGTGCCGCCGTATGGTTGAGCTGGGTCCATTGCCGACAGAACGACCATCTGTTCACCGCCTGGTTGTCGATGTTCGCGAAGGAGGTCGACTGCTCCTGGCGAAGCGAATTGCGCTCCGCCGAGTCCGGCCACGAAGTAGCCGCGCCGAACCTGTCCCCGATCTTCGAGGGCCCGCAACACCGGATAGACGCCAGCGAATCCGCCGCGGACTCCGTCGGCCAAGGCACCTTCCCTGGTCAGAACGCCGTGGCGCTCAATTAGTTGAAGCGCTTGAAAGTGCGACCGTTCGGTGGGGGTGGGCATCTTTGTAAAGAGGTGGTTGGTCGATGACCATCGACCGGCCGCCGATGGTGGCCCAACGCGGTGTAGCTGCCCTGGTCGGGGCCTGCGTTGACGTCGAGACCCCTTCTTTCTTGAGGTCGCCTCGAGCATGGCGCGTACGGGAGCAAACGTGTCGTTCGTGACTTCGCCGGCCCACACGAGATCCCATAGTGCGGTGAGAACTGTGGCTTCTTCTGACACGCCGGAGCTCGAGAAAATCTCGGGCCAAAACGATGCACCTCGATTGGCAAGTTGTTCGCGTATAGCTATATGAACCGGCTCGGTGAGGGCGACGTCGGATAGGTCTGGCGGGTCGAGCAGTAGTGGCGCTTGATTGCGGAAGCACAATCGCAGACGTCCGTCGCTGGAGCCAAGCCCTCCGGCTCCCGTCCAGACGACTTCTCCGGAGGCAAGGACAGCATCGAGGTCTGCTGGCGTGTATCGCTCGATCCGCGATGGCAAGACATCGGCTTCGAGAACCGACGCGGCAATCGAAGCGCCTTGCAACTGGACCAGGGTCTGGTTGAGAGCATCGATGCCTCGCCGGGGTCGGTCGATGCCGTGCCAACGGGGCATGAAACGGGCGAGCGCTTCTGGGTCGACTGGTTCGACCTCACGCCGCAACGCCGCCAGCGATCGGCGCCGCAAACTGCGCAGAACGTCGACATCGCACCACTCGCGTTCGCGGCCTTCTGGTCTGAACTCGCCGTGGGTTAACCGGCCGAGGACAGCCAGTCTTTGGGCGGCCTCGCGGACCCGATCGATCGGCACTCCCCACCGGCGGGCCGGTTCGGCCGGAACGAATGGTCCGTGGGTTCTCGCGTACTTGGCCAGCAGATCGCCAAGCGGATCGGCGACCGGTTCGGTGAACACGGTTGGAAGCCCAACAGGTAGGGCACAACCGAACGCGTCGCGGAATCGCGCGGCATCTTCGGCGGCAACCCAGCGCGCCTCGCCTACGAGTGACACTTCGACGACCCGGCGCTGCTCGACCAGATCTCTGATTGCGTCAGCGGGCTCGAACTCAGACCGTCCAACGAGCTCTGCGGTAGAGAGATCGCCAAGGCGACGCAGCAGGTCGGTTAGCTCGTCGGCATCGCGGGCCCGTCGGCCATCAACCAAACATTGAAGTTCGAGTTCGAGGTCGGCCAGAACGCCGGGATCGATGAGCTCGCGTAACTCTTCGGCGCCGAGCAGGTCGCGCAGAAGATCGCGATCGAGCGAAAGAGCAGTCGCTCGTCGCTCGGCCAGCGGCGCGTCGCCTTCGTACATAAAGGTGGCGATCCAGTTGAACAGCAACGATTGAGCCATGGGCGAAGCACCGTCGGTGTCGACTGGCACCATACGGATCTTGCGACGGCCCAGATCTCTGAGCAGGTCGCGCAAGGCGGGCACGTCGAACACCTGCTGAAGACACTCGCGCGAGGTCTCCAACAACATCGGAAACGATGGGTACCGACTCGCTACTTGGAGCAAGTTCGCCGCCCGTTGCCGCTGCTGCCACAACGGTGTGCGTCGGCCCGGATAACGCCTCGGCAGTAGTAGCGCCCGGCCGGCGATCTCTCTGAATCGCGACGCAAACATCGCGGTACCGGGCAGTTGGGCCATGATCAGATCTTCGATCTCGTCGGGATCGAGCATTAGATCGTCGACAGGAATGCGATCTTCGGTCTCTGGCAACCGAAGCACAATCCCGTCGTCGCTCCACATGGTGTCGACGGGAAGATCGAACCGTTCTTCGAGCCTGGCCTGAAGCGCCACCGCCCAGGGAGCGTGCACCCTCGCGCCGAACGGCGTGAGAACACAAACCCGCCAGTCGCCGATCTCGTCGCGGAATCGCTCGACGACGATGGTGCGATCGTCGGGCACCACACCGGTGGCCGAACGCTGTTCGTCGAGGTATCGCAACAGATTGGTAGCGGCCCGGTCGTCGAGGCCGCTGCGGTCTCGCAGTTTGGTTATCAGACCAGCTAGCTCTCCAGTCGCCAAGGCCCCGTCGACATCGGCTGGGAGTTCCTCGAGTACCTCGCGCGTGTAAACCCCGATGGCTTGACCAAGCTCGAGGGGTCGACCGGGTCCGTCGCCGTGCCAGAACGGCATCTTTCCTGGTTGCCCCGGAGCCGGCGTGACGACCACACGGTCGTGGGTTATTTCCTCGATCCGCCAGGTGGATGCACCAAGCAGAAAGTTCTCGCCGACCCGCGACTCATAAACCATTTCTTCGTCGAGTTCGCCAACGCGTTTACCGTCGGGCAGATGAACTCCGTACAACCCCCGATCAGGAATGGTGCCCGCGTTGGTAACGGCTAGGCGGCCCGATCCTTGACGGCCGCGAACAGTGCCAGCGACTCGGTCCCAAACAATGCGCGGCCGGAGTTCGGAGAACTCATCGCTTGGGTAGCGACCTGAGAGCATGTCGAGGACCGCGTGATACGCGTCTTCAGACAACTCGGCATAGGGCGCCGCCTGGCGTATCAGCCCCAACAAGTCATCTGTGGTTCGCTCTTCGATGGAGGTGATTGCCACAATGTGCTGGGCCAACACGTCGAGGGGGTTTCGCGGGTACCGCGTGCTTTCGACCTTGCCTGCTCTCATGCGCTCGACCACAACGGCGGCTTCGAGAACATCGCCGCGATGCTTCGGAAAAATCTTGCCAACACTGGGGGCACCAACCTGATGTCCAGCACGACCAATGCGTTGGAGCCCACTTGATACCGAACTTGGCGATTCAACTTGGATGACTAGATCGACAGCACCCATATCGATGCCAAGCTCGAGCGAGCTAGTGGCAACCAAGGCTCGCAACTCGCCGCTCTTGAGTTCGTCTTCGATCTGAAGCCGTTGCTCACGGCTCAGCGAACCATGATGGGCCTTGACCAACTCCTCGCCCTCTTTAGGGCTGGTTCCGTCGAAGCCGTCACCACGATTGGTGCCTTGTATGTGCAGTTCGTTTAGGCGGCTGGACAGACGTTCGGCAAGTCGCCTGGCGTTGACGAAGATGAGCGTCGAGCGATGTTCGAGGATCAGCTCGAGCAAACGTGGGTGCACCGACGGCCAGATCGAGTTTCGGGGCGATTCATCACCCAAGTTGGCGCCCAAAGCGGGTTCGGCCATGTCGTCGACCGGAACGATGACCTCGATCTCTAGTGTCTTGGTCGAGCCGACATCGACGATGGCAACGTCGCGCTGACCGCCACCCCTGGCGCTACGTTGACCACCGAGGAACCGGGCGATCTCGTCGAGGGGACGCTGGGTAGCCGACAGGGCAATCCGCTGCGGTGCCTGATGGGTGATCTCTTCGAGACGCTCAAGCGACAACGCTAGGTGAGTGCCTCGCTTGGTGGCCGCCACAGAGTGGATCTCGTCGATGATGACGCATTCGACACTACGAAGAGACTCGCGAGCCTTCGACGTGAGCATCAGATAGAGCGACTCTGGGGTGGTGATCAGAATGTCTGGTGGGTTGCGAACGAGCTTGCGCCGCACGTCGGGAGGTGTATCGCCGCTGCGAATACCAACCGTTGGCTCGTGGACCGCTTGGCCCAAGCGTTCGGCCGCCAAGCTGATGCCTCTCAGCGGAGCCCTCAGGTTCTTCTCGACATCTACTGCCAAAGCTCGCAGCGGTGAGATGTATAGCACCCGGCAGCGATCGGCCTTTTCGGGAACAGCGGACGTCATGACCTTGTCGATGCCCCAGAGGAACGCCGCCAGGGTCTTGCCAGAGCCCGTTGGGGCCAGGATGAGTGAGTGACGACCTTGGGATATCGCGGCCCAACCTTCGGCCTGGGCATCAGTTGGTTCTGGAAAGGTCAGCTCGAACCATTCGCGCACCACCGGCGAGAACTGATCCATGGCCATCGTTGCATCCTATGAACCCGGTGGGACAACCCAGTGAGTCAGCCCAGTTGTCGCGGGGCGGTAGCGTCGCCCGATGGGTCGATACGAGGAACCAGAGTTTCTACCTTGGGAGGGAAGACGAGTCCCGCTTACGTTTGTGGCTGGGTACCTCGGTTCTGGCAAGACGACCCTCATTAACGAAGTGTTGGCCAGCGCCAATCGGCCCATCGCGGTGTTTGTGAACGATGTGGGCGAGATCAACCTCGACGCCAGGCTGATCAGACGCCGCCACGGAGACACCATCGAATTGACCGACGGCTGCGTTTGTTGTTCGTTGAACGAAGGTTTCGGCGCAGCGTTCGATCAACTCCGAGCTCGCGCCATCCCGCCTGACCATTTGATCGTCGAGTTGAGCGGTGTTGCCGACCCTGGCCGGGTGTTGCCGTGGGGCCGTTCCGCGGGGTTCCGTCTCGATGGCGTCATCACAATGGTGGACGCAGAGCACTTCGGCGCCCGCCTGGCCGATCCTGTGACTGCGCACATCGTGACCACCCAGATCGAAGCAGCCGACATCGTGATACTCACCAAGACCGAACAGATCGATCCGCTTAAAGCGGCCGAGGTCAGCTCAGGTGTTGAGGAGCTAGCGACGGCGGTGCCAATCGTTGCATCGGGGACGAGCGCCGCGGCCAGCCTGCTTAGCCTCGGCTCCAGACACGGCGCCGGTACAACAGAGCTGCCCGAGCCAACGCTGTTCGATCGGCACTCGGCCGAGCTGATGCCTGTGCCAGACCCGATCGGTATGGACGACCTCAACCGACTGCTCGACACATTGCCACCCGACACTGTCAGAGCCAAAGGCATCGCCGCCAGCCCGACTGGGGCGCGCTGGCTTATTCAGATCGTCGGCGGCAGGCGCTCGATCACCAAACTGCCCGCCGCCGAGGACGAACCACCCACTGATCTAGTGGTCATCACCCTTCC
>JAADHX010000160.1 GCA_013151655.1 Actinomycetota bacterium | reverse complement strand
GGGGGTCACATGAGCACCATAAGCAACTTGGGTGAGGGAATCATGAACGAACCTTTTGATTCTTGATGATCGCCCGAGATTGAGAACCGTAATGGTTCTGTCACAAACCGTGTCGGCAGGAACGTCGACAGCTTCATGCTCGTGTTGGTTACGGTCGGTGTTGAGCTCAGCTCAGCAGGCCGAAATCTTGAGAAAGAGGTGGTCTAGCTCTTGACTGCACGCGCCGCAGACGTAGAGTTTTGCCCGTTCGTAGGTGTCCCAACGATCAAAGGATCCGTCGCCGCCTCAGCTCGAGAGCGGCGTTAAGCAAATGAGCGCAAAGCACTCTTCCAAGGGTCCTGCCGATGTAGCGGGGTCGAATTTTGTTCTTCCGAAACCGGCGCGGTCGGCGCTGGTGGTCGGCCTCATCTACCTGTTTCTGGTCGGCGTTTCGTCGCTCGAGGCAGGCATCAAGATCATGGGTGCCGACACACAAGAGAAGCTGTTCACAGCAGTTACGAATCCGATCGCTGGGTTGTGTGTAGGTATTCTCGGAACGGTTTTGGTGCAGTCGTCTTCGGCAAGCACGTCGGTGATCGTTGCCTTGGTTGCCTCGGGTGTTCTCGGCGTTGATGAGGCTGTTCCTATGGTGATGGGCGCGAATTTAGGCACAACTGTCACTAATACCTTGGTCTCTCTTGGGCACGTTCGTCAGTCGAATGAGTTCAGGCGTGCCTTTGCTGCGGCTACGGTCCACGATTTCTTCAATGCGCTCGCCGTGGCGGTGATACTTCCGCTCGAGATCGTATTTGGCCTCATAAGTGGAATAGCCCAATGGGCGAGTGAGGGACTCGTTGGATCCTCCGGAACTGAATGGAAGAGCCCCGTCAAGGCCTGGGTGAAGCACCCGGTTGGTTGGCTGACCGACCTCTGGTCGGCTGCTGGCTTTGCTGGCAACGTGCAGGGCACTCTCATGGTGCTGACTGGGCTAGTGATCATCCTGGTTGCGTTGGCCTTCATTACGAAGAACATGCGTCAGCTCATCGCCGATCGCGTCGAGCGGTCAGTTAATGCAGTGTTGGGCAAAGGCGGTGGCGCGGTGGCGATGCTCCTCGGATTGGCAATAACAGTCGCGGTCCAGTCGTCGAGCATCACCACTTCGATCTTGATCCCGTTGACTGCCGCTGGCGTGCTGTCTCTGCGAAATGCCTATCCCGTAACCCTTGGTGCCAACGTCGGAACCACTATTACTGCGCTGCTGGCGGCATTGGCAGCGTCTAACCCCGATGCCCTCACAGTGGGTTTGGCTCACACCACCTTTAACGTCCTCGGGATCTTGTTGTTGTACGTATTGCCGTTCGCCCGCAATGTGCCTGTCAGGCTCGCGGAGCGACTCGCCGACGTAGCGGTTAAGCGCCGAACGATGGCTGTGGCGTACGTTGTTGTTGTCTTCGTTGTGGCGCCACTACTTGGTGTAGTGGCGCTTCGCTGAGAGGAGAAGTCTTATGGTCATGTCCTTTTTTCAGAACACTGGTGGTGCCGGCCTCGATCACATTGAGTCCCGTGCCGTCAACATGCTCGGCGACGCCAGGCATTCGTTCGATCTTGCCAATGGCGCGCTTATCGGCGGGCTCGAGGCCGACGTCATAGCCGAAGATATTCGGGCTACAGATCGCCGTATCAACCAGGCAGAACAAGATCTCCGTTCCGAGCTGGTTGTTCATGTCACGGTTCAAGGAACCGCCGAGATCGGTGCAGTGCTCGGATTGGTTTTGTTGCTCAAGAAGATCGAACGCATCGGCGATCAAGCCAAGAACATTCTCGACTTGGCCGAGAGCGGCATATCGCTCACAGGGGCCGACGACATCGCCGACATTCGCCTTGAGCAACAAGAAGTCTCGACTTTGTTTGGTGAGGCAGGCCAACTGCTAGCCGAATTCGATGAGGTGCGAGCCGAACGTTATGTGGCTCGCGTCACAGTGCTGATGGCTCAGTTCCAGGCCAAGATCGACAGGTACATGTTCTCCGATCTACCGGGTCGCGAGGTTGTGCCGTTGGCCATCTACTACCGATACCTGAAACGAATTGTGGCCAACCTTCGAGGCGTTGTGGGTGTCGCGATCGAGCCTCTCCCCACAATCGACTACCTCGACGACGGTGAAACCGACACCGACGACTAACAACGCGCCCTCGGCAGGATTCGAACCTGCGCTCATGGCTTCGGAGGCCAATGCTCTATCCCCTGAGCTACGAGGGCAATACTAATGAGTCCGCCCTGGACAGGGCAGAACGGACAATGTAGCGCCTCTCGCCGCTAACCCTGCCGGATTCGAAATCGAACATCATCGACTTTGTACCGTCCATACTTGTCGCCATGTCGAAACTACTCGTCACCGGCGGTGCCGGATACATAGGGTCCCACACCGTGCGTTCTCTGCTAGAGGCCGGTCACAATTTGGTGGTCCTCGATGATTTGAGCGCTGGAAGTGAGAAGGCCGTTGGTTCAGCCACTTTGGTGGTCGGCGATGTCGGCGATCGAGAGTTCGTCCGGTCGGTTTTCTCGGCGTATGGGCCGTTCGACGGCGTGCTGCACTTCGCTGGCTCCATTGAGGTGGCGAGGTCGATGGTCGAGCCCCTCGACTTTTACGAGACCAATCTGACCAAGGCCATAACCCTGCTCGGAGTAAGCGTCGAACACGGCATCAAGGCATTTGTGTTTAGCTCGACCGCGGCTGTGTACGGCATCCCCGAGTCCCAGCCAATAGTCGAGGACGCCGCGATCGACCCGATAAATCCCTACGGTTCGTCGAAATCCATGTTCGAACAGGTCATGGCCGATGCCGGACAGGCACACGGCACTGGCTGGATAGCGCTCCGATATTTCAACGCATGTGGAGCGCACCCAGATGGCGACCTTGGCGAGAATCACGAACCAGAAACCCACCTGATTCCGCTCGCTATCGCGGCGGCGGCCGGGGTTGGTCAGTCCCTTCAGTTGCGTGGAACCGACTATCCGACGCCTGACGGAACCTGCGTTCGCGACTACATCCACGTAACCGACCTCGCGGCGGCCCACGTCACGGCCATCGAGGGCCTAATCGGGGGCGCATCGAGCGGCGTATTCAACCTTGGCACCGGGGTCGGTCAGTCGAATCGACAGGTTCTCGAAGCCGTCGGTCGGGTCGTGGCACCAGTTCCCTACGACGAGGCCGATCGCCGACCGGGTGATCCCGCAGAACTGGTTGCTGATAGCCGAGCGTTTCGGGCTGCGTTCGGCTGGGAACCCAAGGCATCTGATCTCGACACCATCGTGGCTTCGGCGTGGAAGTGGCATCAATCGCAGTGGGGCATCTCGACCGATGCGATCGCGAAGTGATCCGCGACGACCTAGCTCTGACCAGGCAAGGACCGGTACCGCACCACCTGCTGCCAGATTCAGCAGCGGTCGACGAACGGGGTCATCTCTCCGTTGGTGGGGTTGATCTTCTCGCTCTCGCCGAGCAGTACGGAACTCCGCTGTTCGTGTACGACGAAGAGCATTTACGCACCCGGTGTCGCGAGGCTGTAGCTGCCTTCGGTGATGGTGTGGCGTACGCCTCAAAGGCCTTCTTGTGTACCGCGATTGCCAAGTTGGTTCACGAAGAAGGAATGCACATCGACGTTGCGACTCGGGGCGAACTTCACGTTGTGCTGGCGGCGGGGGTTCCCCCGGATCGAATCGTGTTTCACGGTAACAACAAGGACGCCGACGAAATCGCCGAGGCGTTAGCCGCTGGTGTAGGTCGGATAGTTATCGATAGCCAAGACGAGATCGACAGAATCGAAGCTCTGGTCCGTGCCGGCGCCAACATCCCGAGGGTACTGATCCGGGTCACCCCTGGCGTAAAGGCCGAAACCCACGACTTCATCTCGACCGGTCAGGACGACTCCAAGTTCGGATTCGGTGTTCGCAGCGGAATGGCTAAGGCCGCCACCGAACGGGTAATCGCGTCAACGGCTATGGATCTGGTCGGCATCCACTATCACATTGGCTCTCAAGTTTTCCGCGTCGAATCGATGGCCGAAGCGCTTCGGGTAGTCGCCGACTTCAGTGCGCCGTACCAACTCGCTGAGCTTTCCGTGGGCGGCGGTATTGGCGTTGCCTATGTAGAAGACGAACGCACCCCGTCCATCGCCGCATGGGCCTCGATGGTGATCGAAGCCGCCGACAGCCTCGGTGTCGACGCCAAACTTGTGGCCGAGCCCGGCCGTTCGATTGTCGCCAGCGCCGGGGTCACGTTGTATACCGCTGGCACCATTAAGACGCTGCCAGGCATCAGAACCTATGTCGCGGTCGATGGCGGATACGGCGACAACGCTCGCCCGCAGTTGTATGGCAGCGACTACACGACGTTCCTTCCCCGTTGTGTCGAAGCCGATCGCCCCAACATCGTGAGGCTGGTCGGCAAGCACTGCGAAAGCGGCGACGTGCTTGTCATGGAGGCTCCAGTTCCGGACGACTTGGTTGTTGGCGATGTCATCGCCACCCCGGTTACTGGGGCGTACGGCCACTCGATGGGTAGCAACTACAACAAAGTGTTGAGGCCACCGGTGGTGTTTGTGAGCAATGGTGTGGCCAGGCTCGTTGTGCGTCGGGAAACGACCGACGATCTTCTTCTAACGGACCTCGGATAGGTCGAAGTCGTAGGGTTTGTCCGACGGGCCCGAGGCCTTAGACGCCCCAAGAAATGGGCCCACATCGTGTCAAGGTCCGGTACCGTCTGATCCATGAACACGAGCGGGCCTCCCCGCGAGGGCGTGTCCAGCGGCCCTGGCTCAAATGGACGACCACTTCGCGTCGGAGTACTCGGGTGTGGCAACGTCGGCGCCGCCTTGGTCGGACTATTGACTGACGACAGTTCAACGATCACCGCAAGGACCGGTGTGGCCCTCGAGGTGGCCAAGATCGGCGTACGAAACCTGAGTGCAAGTCGTGCCGTACAGGTATCGGCCGAGCTGTTCACTCGCGACACCCAGGCCATGGTGAACGACCCAAACATCGACATCATTGTCGAGACCATCGGTGGCATCGAACCGGCCAGAGCCCTTTTACTCACGGCCCTCAAGAATGGCAAGCCGGTCATCACCGCTAACAAGGAGCTAATCGCGAACTGCGGGGCCGAGCTGTTCGAGACCGCGGCGACGGCCGGAGTCGATCTCTTCTTTGAGGCTGCAGTTGCTGGCGGCATCCCGGTAATGCGAGCTCTTCAGCAATCGCTGGCGGGTGAGCAGATCACCAGGATTATGGGCATCGTCAACGGCACCACGAACTTCATCCTCACCAAGATGACCGAAGAAGGCGCCGCCTACGCCGATGTCCTGACCGAAGCCCAGCAACTCGGATATGCCGAAGCCGATCCAACCGCCGACGTTGAAGGGTTCGATGCTGGCGCCAAGGCCGCCATCATCGCCAGCGTTGCCTTTGGCTTGAACGTGGTTGCCGGCGACGTCTACCAAGAAGGAATCAGTCGGATAACTCCTAGCGACATAGCGGCCGCTGCACGACTCGACCATGTAATCAAGCTGCTGGCAATAATCGAACGCCACGGCGACGAGGTAGCTGTACGAGTTCATCCGGCGATGGTGCCAAACACACACCCGCTGGCGACGGTACGCGATTCGTTCAACGCGGTGTTCATCCACGGCGAAGCCGTCGACGACCTGATGCTCTACGGACGTGGAGCAGGCGGAGCCCCGACGGCGAGCGCAATGCTCGGCGACGTGCTCAGCGCAGCATCGAACTTGCGTCGAGGCTCGGCCTCTGACCCGATTCAGTTGAAACCAGCGAAGGTAATGGCTATCGACCAGACCAGCTCGGCGTTCTATCTGGCGCTAGACGTAGCCGACCACTCCGGAGTACTCGCCGAAGTTGCGGCTGTGTTTGGTGCCTACGACGTCTCGATTCGTTCGATGGAACAACACGGAGTCGGCGACCGGGCCCGTATTACGTTCATTACTCACCGGGCCCTCGAGGCCGACGTACAAGCCACCCTCAGCGGCTTAAGCAACCTCGGTGCTGTGCACAACGTCGGTGCCGTTATCCGTGTTGTTAGTGAGTAGTGGGCGTTTCATGAAGTATGTCTCGACTCGCGGCGACGCTCCAGTTCTCGATTTTTCGGGTGCTCTTCTCACTGGCATGGCCATCGACGGCGGGTTGTACGTTCCCGATAGCTGGCCGTCGCTAACTGCGGACCAACTCGCGCGGTTCAGGACTTCGCAGTATCACGAAGTGGCAGCCGAAGTGATCGGCCTCTTCGTCGAAGGTTCGGCTATCGAACAAACCGACCTCGCGCAGATGACCGAGGCGGCGTATGCCACATTTCGTCACCCAGAAGTTGTGCCAACGCGCCAAATTTCCGAAGACGAGCACCTTCTCGAGCTGTTCTGGGGACCAACGCTGTCGTTCAAGGACGTAGCGATGCAACTGCTCGGACGATTGTTCGAGCACGAGTTAGGCCGTACCGGTCGGACGCTCACGATCGTCGCTGCTACTTCTGGCGACACTGGCTCGGCTGCCATTGAGGCTTGCCGAGATCGCGCCGGTATCGAGCTAGTGATGTTGCACCCAAATGGGCGAGTGTCCGAAGTGCAGCGGCGCCAGATGACCACCGTGCTTTCGCCAAATATTCACAACGTCGGTGTCGACGGCACCTTCGACGATTGCCAGGATCTTGTAAAGGCCATGTTCGGTGATCGGCCGTTCCGCGACGAAATGCGGCTTGGCGCGGTCAACTCCATCAACTGGGCGCGAGTGTCGGCGCAGGTCGTGTACTACGTCGTCTCGTCGGTCAAGCTGTCGGACCAATACAAGGCGAAGGTGTCGTACACCGTCCCGACTGGCAACTTCGGCAACATCTTGGCAGCCAACATCGCTCGCACCATGGGCGCTCCGATCGATCGTCTGGTGATCGCGGCCAACAGCAACGACATCTTGCCCAGAACACACGAGTCAGGCGAGATGGCCATGGATTCCGTCGTGGCGACCAGCAGCCCGGCGATGGACATTCAGGTGTCCTCAAACTTCGAGCGCCTTCTCTTCGAGCTGTTCGAACGCGACGGCAAGGCGTTGGCGGACGCCATGCGGGCGTTCCGCTCCGAGGGAGTCATGCGGCTTGATTCGGCGCAACTGGTGGCCTTGCAAGATGGATTCGGGGCCGGTCACGCCACCGAATCCGAGGTGAATGACACGATCGCCGAGGTGTACGAACAATGTGGAACAGTGATTGATCCGCACACCGCGGTCGCGGTTTCTGTAGGCCGCAAGAACCGAGCCGAATCGGGTCCGATGGTCTACGTCGCCTCAGCTCACCCGGCCAAATTTGGCGACGCTGTCGAGGCCGCTATTGGCATCGAACCGCAGCTTCCGCCTCATCTGAGCGACCTTCTAGATCGTCCCGAAAAATGTGAAGTAGTCGATCCAGATTTGGGTTCTATGGAGCGTTACGTGCGCTCGGTCGCGTTGCCCTCAGCGAGCTGACATCGTAGATCGCCCGACATATGGTTGCCGTCGGTCTGTTGCGCAGGTACATTTCGCAGTGGCAGTTCTGCCATTCGCCGGTTGATTTCCCTTCCGGTCGCCTCGTCACTCGTTTGATCGACAGGCCGTCGTATGGGGATCACCCGCTTCGGGGCAATATCAGCTTGGCCCGTCCTCTTCTTCTCTCTGCACTCTCAGCGAGGTGCGCACAATGACTTCCATGCCCGATGGCCTCGACAGGGGCGTGCTTGAGCGAAAGGCCCGTGACGAACTTCAGCAGATCGCGGCCGCGGTCGGAGCCAAGGTTGGTTCCCGAGCCAAGAAGGCCGACATCGTCGATGCGATACTCACGTCCGCCGGTGTGTCGGCACCGACACAAGCTCAGTCCGAAGAGACTCAGCTAAGCAGCTCAGCGGCCAGCGAAGCCACTGCGCCCTCAGTCGAGCCCGTACCGAGCCCAAGTGCCCCGCAGCGCGCCCCGGCTGCAGACGCTGATACATCGTCGTCGTCCACGGCTCCGACCAACTCCACGACCGGTGGCGTTACCCGTCGCCGCGTGCGCACCGCCTCAGTGGACGGGACGGGCAACGCCAACACAAGGTCGGCAGCGGGCTCCGCCCGATCGGCGGTACGCCGCGAACCAAACAAACCCGGTGCCACCGACTCCGAATCAACCGACAGTTCGGCTCAAACCCAGAACCGCTCCGATAGCCCCAAACAAGACGACTCGAATCGTGGCGGCAGCCAACAGACCGGCGATCAGGGCGCGAATGTCGACGACGCCGACGGCAACAAACGCCGACGGCGACGTCGAGGCCGCGACCGTGGCCAGGAAGAGACACTCAACGGCGAACCGGTAGCTGTTCAGGGAATTGTCGACCTTCGGTCAGAGGGGTACGGATTCCTGCGCACGAGCGGCTACATAGCCTCTCGCGATGACTGCTACTTGCCGACGAAGTTCGTCCGTCAACACGGCCTTCGCATGGGCGATCTGGTGGCAGGCACTAGCCGTCCGGCCACCCGCGGCGACAAGAACCCGGCCATGCTCAGCGTCGAAACCGTAAACGGCCAAAGCCTGGAGGTCTCACGCGAGCGCCCGAACTTCGACGAGCTCACGCCGTTGTATCCAGACTCAAAGCTTAGCCTCGAACGCGACACCGATCGTCACAACATGACGGCACGCATCATCGACCTCGTCGCCCCCATAGGGAAGGGCCAGCGAGGCCTCATCGTGTCGCCGCCCAAGGCTGGTAAGACCACGATCATGAAGCACATAGCCCAAGCGATCGAGGCCAACAACCCCGACGTCGAGCTGATCGTGCTGCTGATCGACGAGCGCCCAGAAGAAGTCACCGACATGCAACGGTCGATTGAGGGCACAGTGATCGCGTCGACATTCGACCGGCCCGCCGACGAACACACCCAGGTAGCCGAACTCACCGTCGAGCGAGCTAAGCGCCTAGTCGAAGATGGTCGAGATGTAGTCATCATTCTCGACGGAATCACGCGACTAGCGAGGGCCTACAACCTGTCGGCTCCACCAACGGGGCGCGTCATGTCTGGCGGCATCGACACTGGTGCTCTGTACCCGCCAAAGAAGTTCTTTGGCGCAGCTCGCAACATCGAAGAGGGCGGTTCGTTGACGATCCTCGCCACTGCGCTGGTCGATACTGGCTCAAGAATGGACGAAGTGATCTTCGAAGAGTTCAAGGGCACTGGAAACATGGAGCTTCGGCTCGACCGACGCCTGGCCGAACACCGCATCTTCCCAGCAATCGACGTCGACGCTTCGAGCACACGACACGAAGAGCTTCTGTTCTCGCGCCAGCAGCTCCAACAAGTGTGGAAGCTGCGCCGAGTCCTTTCGGGGCTCAACGGCGGTGACGGCGCCGGCCTCGAACTACTGGTCGACCGCCTTAAGACGTTCAAGACCAACGACGAGTTCCTTCACGAAATCGCCAAAGCAGCGTCCCTGTAGGGACAAGACCCCTAGAATCGTTCACTGGCCAATCATCGAATACGGCCGAAACCACTACTGGAGCCAGTCATGAGAAGCGGAATCCACCCCAACTACCGCCCGGTCGTGTTTCAAGACACGTCAACAGACTTCTCAATTCTGACGAAGTCAACCGTCGAGACCAACGAAACCATCGTTTGGGAGGACGGCAACGAATATCCGTTGTCGAAAGCCGAGCTCACCTCGGCGAGCCATCCCTTCTACACCGGTCAGATGAAGATCGTTGACACCGCAGGCCGGGTTGAGCGCTTCGAAAAGCGTTACGGCGCTTCGCGTCGACGCAGCTAACACCAGGCCACGCCTGTGGATCTTGGCCCCGACCGTCGACCGACGCTGCACGGCGCCAAGCTTCGGGCATTGACGCGCGACGCGTTGGGTATTCAACTCGATGAAGTCACCGGAACTGCAGACGGCGCGCTTGGATGGGCCGTTGCCGGCCATGAGTCCACGGCGCATCGGCAAACAAGTGACAGTGCAGTTGCGGTCAGTCTCATCGAACAGCGGCCCGAGGCAGCACTGGGGCAACTCCTCGCCATCATGAAGCGCCGCACTTGCACACGTGGTCTAGTGCTGTGTGTCACCGGCGCCGAACTAGTCGCAAGGCGGGCCGAGCTGTTCGACCTCGACATCGAAGTGTGGGCCATCGACGGAACCTCAATTGCTCGAGTCAGTCCTACCGAGAATCCGCCCATGGCCCCACCGCCGTCCGAAGCTCTTGGCTGGATCGACGTCATCGAATCAGCCGGTGCCGACGTGGTGGTCGAACACGGCGTGGTATCGGCCGAGGTCAGCGGTCTAGAGGTTGCCAGAGTAATCGTTGACGAATTTGGCGCCAGGCTCGAGGTAGGTATCTCGACCGACGATCGAGCCATGTTTTCGATGCTGCATGGCCACATGTTGCCCCCGGATGCGTTGGCGAAGGTGATCGGGATTGTTGCCAAACATCGCCGTGTTGGTGCCGAGCATCATCCGCTGAACCAGTTGAGTCGCTCGCGACTCTTGCGCTCCTGGCTGGTCGCCGACCCTGAACGCCTTGGTTTGTCGACTCTGGCTCCGGCTCCGGCCCCAACACCAAGAGCAAACCTAAACGACGCCGTACCGGCCGCTGCAGTCGGCATCGACCATGGCGGAGACGAACATGTCGTTGTTAGCTCAACCGGCGTCGACCTCGAGCTCATTCCGTTTGCGGCCCATGCCAGATCTATGTTGTCGAAAACGGCCGAGCTGATTGTTGTTGTACCGGACCGAGACGTTGTTGCCTTTACGACATGGGCCGCAGAGCAACTGACCAACCCGGCCAGGGTGTTCGGCATCACAAATGATTGGGCGACTGGTTCTAGGCCGCTCCTGCACGGCGACGCCCACTAACCTCCCAGCGTGCACGACCGTTTGTCCCAGCTCGTTGATGAACTCCTTGTCGTCGAAGCCAAACTCGGCGATCCCAACGCAACCAAAGACCGCGGACTCTTCGCCAAGACAGCGCGCCGTCACGCCGAACTAAGTGACCTCGTTAAGGCCGGCCAAAACTGGGAAGCGGCGCTGACCGACCTCTCCGAGGCCAAAGAAATCTTGCATGAGAGCACCGGTATCGACCGTGAGGACATGCGCGAGCTAGTGGCGATGGCCGAGGTCGACCTAGCCCAAACAGAAGACCAATTTCGCACGTTGCTGCTACCCAAGGACCCCAATGACGGCAAGAACGTCATAGTCGAAATTCGCGGCGCGGAAGGGGGTGAGGAGGCGAACCTCTTTGCCCGCGACCTGTTCGAGATGTTTCGGGCATACGGTGCGCAACACGGCTGGAAGATTGAAGTGCTCGCGGCTGATGCCTCGAGCCTTGGCGGCTACTCCGACGTTTCGATGGTCGTTCGAGGCACCGATGCCTGGCGCAGGCTCAAACACGAGGGCGGTCCGCACAGGGTGCAGCGCGTGCCCGCGACCGAGTCGCAAGGTCGGATTCATACATCGTCAGCAACCGTGACGGTGCTGCCAGAAGCCGACGAGGTCGAGGTAAACATCAACCCAAACGATCTTGAGATCGACTACTTCCGAGCATCTGGCCCCGGCGGCCAGTCGGTCAACACCACCGACTCGGCGGTAAGAATCACTCACAAACCGACCGGCACCGTAGTTTCGATGCAAGACGAGAAGAGTCAGCTTCAGAATCGCGAAAAGGCCCTACGAGTTCTGCGGGCCCGCATTCTTCGCAAGCAGCAAGACGACCAGGCCGCAGAGATGTCGGCGGCCCGGCGCGATCAGGTTGGCGGCGGTGGGCGCAGCGAGAAGATCCGTACCTACAACTTCAAAGAAAACCGGGTAACCGACCACCGGATCGGTCTCACGCTGTACAAACTAGACAAGGTCCTTGCTGGCGATCTCGACGACGTAGTCGACGCACTTCTGGCCAACGAACGACAACAGCAACTCTTGGCCGATGGCGGTGTCTAACTCTCGGCCGCTGGCCGTGTCTAACTCTCGGCCGCTGGCCGTGCCTAACGAAAGCGACGGTCTGAGTTGGGGCGACCTCGTGACCGAGGCCCAGACTCGCCTTGGGCACAATGCGAACCCAAATGCAGCAGGCGAGGCCCGTTGGTTGGTCGAAGAAGCCGCAGGCTTCACATCAGCTGAGTTAGTTCTACGACGCTCCGAAGCTCCAACGGTCGGGGGAGTTTCCCGATTCGACGCGATGCTTGCCAGGCGAGCCGCCGGCGAACCGATTCAGTATGTGCTCGGCCACTGGCCATTCAGGTCTCTCGACCTGTTGGTCGACCGCCGTGCGCTCATCCCGCGCCCAGAGACTGAGTCGTTGGCTGGCCATGCGCTGGCCGTTCTTGAGCCGATGATCGGAAACCCGACCGTGGTAGACCTCGGCACCGGGTGTGGCGCAATTGGGCTGTCAATAGCCGCCGAGAACCGATCTGCCAGAGTCTGGCTCACCGACAGCGACCACGACACGCTTGCCCTCGCCCGTGCGAACTCGGCGGGTCTGGGAACGGCCGGAGCCAGGGTAACTATCGTTAGCGGGTCATGGTTCGAAGCACTCGACGCATCGTTACGCGGCGAAGTGACCCTCATTGTGTCGAATCCGCCTTACATCCCCGACGGCGAGCCATTGCCTGAGTCGGTGATCGGCTGGGAACCAGCCAAGGCTTTGTTCTCGGGTCCACGTGGCCTCGACGCGATCGAGGCGCTCCTGCTCGGGGCCCAAGACTGGCTCTCAAGACGAGGCACGATCCTGCTGGAGCATGGACACAACCAAGGGTCGTCGGTTGCTGAGCTGGCAGAGATGGCTGGGTTCGTCGACGTAGTGACCCACACCGATAACAACGGTCACGATCGAGTTCTGCAAGCCGTGAAGGCCTAGGTAGAGTTCACGACCTGTGAACACCGACGAGCTGGTACGAACACTATTCATCTGCACCGGTAACATCTGCCGATCGCCCATGGCCGAATACCTATGGCGACGCGGGGCCGAGGTCCGGAGCCAGTCTGTGCTAACGCTGTCGGGTGGCCTCGCGGCCCCGAACGAACCTTCACCACCACATGCACTGGCGGTTATGGCCGATCGAGGAATTGATATGTCGAAGCATCGGAGCAGTACCCTCAGCGCAGCGATGGTCGCCAACGCCGACCTCGTATTGGGAATGACAGGCCGTCATGTTCGCGAGGCGGCTGTGCTCGATCTAAGCCATAGCACGAAGATTTTCACTTTGGTCGAGTTCGGTCGGTTGTCCGCCGCCGCCGGTCCTCGGGTCGGCGAAACAGTCCCAGACTATGTGGCTCGTCTGGGCCGGACACGTTCGATCGGCCAACTCGGCTCTGGCGGAAAAATCGACGACATCGGCGACCCGTACAAGAGGCGAAAGAGCCTATATCGTAAGGCCGCGGTGGCCATTGAGGCCGAGGTCGAGGTCATTCTCGATCATCTATATCCGTGAAACCTCTACCGACTTGCACTCTTGGGTCCCTGAGGGCAGGATGTGGTCGTTCGCGCAAGGCCCGGACCCTGCACTAACTCAGCCGCGTAGAGTAGCTGAATAGGACGAATAACCACAGAGAGTGTTGACAATGGCCATCAGGATGTTTACCGTAGTTCACATGGCGACTCCCCGATCGACTCAAATCCGACGCATTCTTGGCGGCGGCGTTCTAGTAGCAGCACTTTTTGCAGCCCCTCCAGCTGGTGCCGACACCACATACTCCAACGGTTCTGATGGCAACACTGGTACCGATGTTGATAACCCGACTAACGGCGGATCCGGTACTACTCCTGCGCCGCAGCCACCACCGACCGATTCCGGCACCGACACTGATGACGCCGGCGGTACCGGTGGTACCGGCAACGACGATCTCGGTAACGTGGACAACGGCGAACTTGCGTTCACCGGTGGCGATGCCATATCTCTGGCCCTAATCGGTGGAACCGTTGTTGGCGCCGGATCTTTACTGGTACTCGCGACCCGTCGTAAGGATGAAGACGACTAATCTTGTCTGAATGACTTACCTCCGTCGGCTACTGCCGACGGCCCTAGCTCTAACCGCGGTGTTAGTCATCGTGTGGGCAATATGGGCAACGATCTCGCTAAGGGCGGCTGCACAAGATGTGCAGGCCGCCCGTGACTTGTTAGCCGATGACTCGTCGTTGACGCTCGAGTCATTCCTTACCGGCGACCTCGACGTCATCGCCCTGGAGGCAGAAGTTCTGCTTCGGCAGGCGAACGATCGACTCGACGGACCAGCCATGGCGCCAGCACGCTGGCTGCCCGTGCTCGGGCGACAGATCGACGCTGCGAGTTCCATTTCGAAATCACTCGCCGACCTCATCTCAGTTTCGGTCGCCAGTGGACAGCAAGTCAGAGCGGCAATCGACGGCGACCAAAGCCTCGATGAACAGTTCGCGACAATTGCTGAGTCCTTAGGTCGCGTCGACAACACCCTCGACGAACTCGATCTCGGGCCCGATTCTGCCTTGATCGGCCGGCTATCGGAAGCGAGGATCGAACTCGACGCAGAGTTAGCAGACCTCGACGAAGCGGTGTCGAGCGCAACCCTCGTTGCTCGCGAACTCGCGGCTACCCCGAATCTCACCTGCTGCTTGTCGCGAACAACGCCGAGATGAGAGCCGGCAGCGGAATGATCCTCACCACGGGAGTGGTCCGTTCCGACTCTGGAGCAGTAATCGTTACCGACCTCGGAAGCTCGTTTCGACGCAACCTAGAGCCGGGTGCGGTCGAGTTGACTCAAACCTACGAAGACCACTTCGGATTCATGACTCCTGAAGCCGAGTGGCGAAATCTTGGAGCGACCCCACGCTTCCCTGAGACCGCTGAGTCCGCATTGCGAATGTGGGAGGCATCGACCGGTGAGCGGCTCGCCGGGGTCATGCTGATGGATCCGTTCATGTTGGCGGCTCTTATGGAGGGAACCGGCCCCGTCGAGATCGACGGTGACGTGTACGACTCGTCTTCGATCATCGACTATCTGCTTCATGATCAGTACCTGACAATCGACAGGGATCAGACCAACACCGAACGTCGAGCTCAGGAACGAGCCTTGGCACCAGTCGTTCTGAGCGCCTTGACAGCCGGATCCCTCGACGCCGGGAAGTTACTTCCAGCGCTCATCGATGCCGCTGACCGTCGTCACATTCTGTTGTGGTCGCCTGACCGCGAACGTCAGAAGGTTTGGGTCGGCGCCGATCTTGATGGTGACCTCGAAGCCGACTCATTGGCCTTGTCGTTGTCTAACCGTTCGCCGTCGAAACTCGACTACTTCATCGAGGTGCGCGCCGGACTCAGCACCGAAGTCGAGGGTGACATTCGTCGCGTAGAACTTGAGGTCGCGATCGATAACACAGTCGAAGTAGCCAATGAGCATTGGTATATCGCCGGCCCCCAGCCCTGGGATGACACGCCAGTGCTTCCGGGGGAATACGTAACGCTTGTGACCCTGAACTTGCCCGGCCAGGCGACCAACGCCACCATCGACGGAGTGACCGAGCTCTCGGTCGCTGGCGCTGATGGGCCGACGCGGATCATCGCAACGACATTGAGCGTTCTTCCGCCAGACCCTGATCGTTCGCTTTGATCTACCGGTGTCGTCCAAGACGACCACCGTCGAACCATCGGCTCGGCCCGATCCGATCAGGTGGCGAGTGGGGCCAGCCGACTATCGCGATGGCAAGGCGTTCGTCATCGATTGGTCGGTTCTCGACTAGGAGAAGTTGTGTGGTTCTACGTCTGGGGGTGACTACACTCCGAGGCCGCCTGGCTCTCGACCGTAATATATGCAAAGATTTCGTAATGGTTTCGTCATGCGAGGCCGATACTTAACTAAGCGGGCCTGGCAAGAGGCGAACAACACCATGACTAGACGACTACGAACCACGGTGGCACTGGGCTTGGCCGTTCTATTAGCAGCGAGTTCGCTGACGGTTTCTTCCCCGGCTCCGGCAGCGGCATCCTCGGATGGCCTCGGCCGGAATCTGATGGGTATGTATCCCCAGTGGAACTCCCAGAACCCCACGAGTTTCGGCGCCATGGCGGGTCGATCGATCGAATCGTTGACGCTGTTCTTGGATCGCGACAGCTGGTCCGAGATGTCGTCGAGCGCCGGTGGCCTCGGCGGCCTGTGGCGCGATCATCCTTCGCTAAAGGTCATCTCGTTCGCCATGTCGGTCAACAACGAGACCATCGCCTATAGCAACACGGGCGCCAACGACGCCAACATTCGACACATTGCCCAGAAGCTTGTCGACACCGGTCTCGATGGTTCGGTAATGCGTATTGGATGGGAACACAACGGCAGCTGGAACGAGTGGTCCTCGCTCGACGACCCCGAGGGATACTCCGCGTACTTCCGCCGGATCGTAAACATCTTCCGAAGTGTGTCGCCGAACTTCCGTTTCGAATGGAATGTCAACATTCGCTACACAGCGGTCGATTTGGCCAGCTATCCGGGCGACGCCTACGTCGATGTCATCGGCATGGACATCTACAACTCATCATGGGGCGAGTCCCAGCGTGACCCGGTCGATCGGTGGGAGACCTACCTCGAGCGCGGCGCTGGCCTTGAGTGGCACCGCGATTTCGCGGCTGCTCGCGGAAAACCAATGGCCTTTAGCGAATGGGGCATGACCAACCGCCACCTCGACGGCGTGAACCACGACGATCCGTACTTCATCGACCAGATGCTTCGCTGGATTGGGTCGAACAATGTGGCCTACGCCAACTACTTCGACTCAGGGTGGGGAGATCTGAGCGACTATCCGAACGCCGAGGATCAATACGGTGCGTCGATGCAGTTTGTTCCAGCTGCCACCGACCCAACGGTGGGCGGACCGGTACCTACTACCCAGCCTCCGGTTACGACTCAGCCTCCGGTTACGACCCAGCCTCCAGCTACGACCCAGCCTCCAGCTACGACCCAGC
>JAADHX010000023.1 GCA_013151655.1 Actinomycetota bacterium | reverse complement strand
CGATCATGGCAAGGCTGCCACCCGTAGTTGACCCGACCAACCACACGCCCCTGCAACCAAGGTCGCATAGGTAGGTGATAGCTCGGTCGACGTCGGCGATCCACCCGTCGAACGAGAATTGGCCCTCGGACTCTCCGCAGCCACGCAGGCTGAGCGCTAAGGAAGTCCAGCCAAGCTCGTCGGCGATTCGTTCACCTAGTTGGTGGTAGGTGCGGCTGGGCGGGCCCGGTCTCGTCGGTGACGGAAACCCGTGGATCAGAACGACTCCAGAAGTGCGTGCGCCCTCAGGCGATCCGACTGCTAGATGAGCTGCTAGGCGTGGTTCTTGATCGTCGAGGTCGATATCGGTGGCGGTGAAACTCACGCGTTAGCGAGACGATTTGCTTGGTCGATAACCTCGGTTGCGCGCTTCGGCAAGCGAATCTGGTCCGAAGGTTGCGAACGATTCGGCCGCGACTAACGCGTCGACCTCGTCGACTTCGGTGCAGTTGTCGAGGTCGTAGACGACCTGGGTGCGTTTGTCGCCGACGAATCGGTGCTCATCGAGGCCCTTGGGACGATCCATGTACGACATCTTGGCCGACCATAGGCCATAGTGCCAGCTACTCGGCCCTAACGAGTGAGACTAACTGGCTCGAGGATCGTCGACTGAGGTGATAGCGCCGATGGCTACCAGATACCGAAGATGGCCCTCGATCATGGAGTCGACCTGCGGCCTGGTCAGATCGGTTTCGGTCGCACGGCAACGGCGATACACCGCTGCGCTTACCGTTTCATCTTTCAACATCAGATCGTCGACGGCGTCTTCGTCGCCAGCTGCTCCCTCGGCAAACTGGATGAGATTGAGGTGCTCGCGCAACACCAAACGTAAGCCGTCGCGAGTGACCGCCGATGCAACTTCGAAGTCGAGGCTTTCGGCCACATCGTCGACGGCTTCTTCGAGACGGTAGACCGGCATCAGCCGTTGCCGTCCTAAGGTCTGTGCTTCGCGGCCAATGGCCCAGGCCGCGACGATGAACGTAACGACCGCCACCAACGCCACTGCAACGATCACCATAATGGACAACGATATTGGTTCAGCGCTGGTTCGAGTGCCCAGAACCAGCGGCGCGTTGTTCTGCTAGAGGCCGATGCGCTGGGCGAGCAACTCGCGGTGGTAGCTCGGGTCGCCGAACATGAGCTCGGAACTCTTGGCCCGCTTGAAGTAGAGGTGGGCCGGGTGCTCCCAGGTGAACCCGATGCCGCCGTGGATCTGAATGTTCTCGGCCGCGCAGTGGAAGTACGCCTCGGAGCAATAGGCCTTCGCCAACGATGCCACCGAAGGAAGCTCGTCGTTCATCTCCGCTGCGCACCAACCGGCGTAGTAGGCGGCTGACTTGGACGACTCGACCTCGAGCAACATGTCGGCACACTTGTGTTTGATGGCCTGGAACGAACCGATGGGACGGCCGAACTGAACACGATCCTTGGCGTACTGAACTGCCATCTCGAGCGTGAACTGGGCGCCACCAACCTGTTCGGCAGCAAGGCCGACAGCGGCAAGATCCAAGATGGTGCTGATCATTTCGAAGTTGTTGGTGTCGGCCAGGTGTGTCGCGGGCGTGTTGTCGAAGGTAAGTCGAGCCTGCTTGCGGGTCTGATCCATGGTGGCGAGGGACTCGCGGGTGAGACCCGACGCTTCACCATCGACGGTATAGAGGTGAATGCCACCGTCGGAGCGAGCCGCGACGATGATGAGGTTTGCTGTGCTGCCATCGGTGACAAACATCTTTTCGCCACTGATGGTTACTTCGCCCTCTAATCCTGACGCTTCGACGGTGATTCCCTCGGCATCCCAGCGACCGTTGGACTCGGCGAGGGCGAGGGTTGCGATGGTTTCACCCGAGGCGATACCTGGAAGGTGCGCTTCCATCGCTGCGGTGTTGCCAGACTGGAGCAGCGCGTTGGTGGCAAGGACCGTTGTGGAGAAGAACGGGGCGCAAAGCAGAGCCCGCCCCATCTCTTCGAGCACAACGATGAGCTCGACATATCCGAACCCCTGGCCGCCGTATTCCTCAGGAATAATGAGACTTTGGAGCCCAAGCTGTTCGGCCATTTGGGCCCACACCGCTGGGTCGTAGCCGTCTTCGGTGTCCATGAGTTCACGGACGGCCGACTCTGGCGACTTATCCTCGAAGAAGCCACGCACGATGTTGCGAAGTTCTTCTTGTTCCTCGGTGAAGGCGAAGTTCACGTTGTTCTCCCGTAGTGAATTGCGATTGGCTCAATTTCTATCGAACCAGCTACCGCAATGCACATCGAGTTGTGTACCGGTGTGTACACAAAGTGCCAAGATCCACTACTCTGTCACCCCATGGGCCGTGACCTTTGGGATCCAACCGCTACAACCGGAGCCGAAACACACATCGGGGTTCGAGAGCTTCGTCGCGATCTAGGCACCTACGTGCGTCGCGCTGCCGGCGGCGAACCTGTCGTAGTGACCATAGGCGGCCAGCCAATGGCCAGGCTCGCTCCCCTATCGGCCGGTGCCGACTGGAACCTCGNNGACGACCTCATCGCAGCCGGACTTGTCGACCCGGCCAGACGAACCGACCGACCCCCTCCCCCCGCGCCTGGTCTACTAGCCGAGGGCCTGTCTACCCACCGGTCGATTGAAGAACTACGCGGCCGCTGACACTATTCAGTGACGCTGTTCATTGACACGTCGGCCCTAGTTAAGCGCTATGTACGCGAGCGGGGGCGCGAGCTCGTGATCAACGCCATGGCTACTGACCCGGTGTGGTGTGCCTCGGCGATCGCGCGTACCGAAACCCAGCTCGTCCTTCACCGCATCGCGATGAGCCGCAAAGAACAGGCCGCGCTGTGGTCGAGGTTTCGAGACGACTGGGATGCGATCGCGTCGGTGCCAGTCGACTCACGGTTGCTTGTGAGAGCCACCGAAATCGGAGCCCAATACGGAGTCACCACCACCGACGCGATTCATCTAGCTTCAGCCGATCGCCTACCGAGACCCATCCAGTTCTTGACGTTCGATTCGCATCAGATCCCAGCCGCAATGGCCCTCGGGCTCGACGTTGTCTCTCCAGGCGACACCGAACCGGATTGACACCCGTCCGATCGACGGTGCAGGTAACTAGCATCGGTTCGACATCGGCTCACCAACAAATGAGAGGTCCGCTCATGACCCTGCACTGGAAATCCACTGGCGTCGAGGTTCATAAGGTCGTGGTCGGGCCGTACG
>JAADHX010000499.1:2573-4213 GCA_013151655.1 Actinomycetota bacterium | reverse complement strand
ATGATCGTATGGGATGTCGAATTCGACTTCCTCAATGATCGCTCCGGCCTGCTCGAACGCGCGAGCAGCGTTCGCCACTGTCTCAGCCACTCTGGGGTCGACCGGGTACACCCCGAAATCTGGGCTGTAAGCGATCCGCTTCCCCAACAGGTCGCAGTCGAGACCCTCCAAGAAGTCAGGCGCTGATTGCAGACTGTATGGATCGCGCGAGTCGTAGCCAGAAAGTGTGTTCAGGACCAAGGCTGCGTCCTGCACCGTTCGCGTGATGGGCCCTTTGGCCACGAACGGATTGGTTCCTCCGAATGCGTTCGGTCGAAGAGCCACCGGAACCCTGCCAAATGATGGCTTGAACCCGTAGACGCCACACCAAGCTGCCGGGATTCGAATCGAGCCGCCGGCGTCGGTGCCCTCGGCGAATGGAACCATCCCGTCAGCGACAGCAGCCGCGCTGCCGCCCGAGGAGCCACCCGTATTCTTCGTCGTGTCGAAGGGATTGCATGTCGGCCCGAAGAGCGGGTTGTCGCAGATGCCACTAAAGCCCATGACAGGGCTGTTGGTCTTCCCGACGATTATCGCCCCGGCCTTCTCGACACGTTCTGCGAAGACGCAGTAGTTGTCAACGACCAGATCGGCAAGGGCGGGGACCCCACCGAAGGTCGAGATCCACCCAGGTTTGAAGTCGAAAAGATCCTTCATTAGGGTCGGAACGCCGTGGAGTGAGCCCAGCTTCTCGCCCGATGTAACGGCGCTCTCCGCGACAACCGCAGCGACGCGGGCGTCGTCGAATCCCTCGTACACGACGGCGTTCAAATCTGGATTCCGCTGCTCGATCCGGTCGATGACCGAGTCGACCAGTTCGACGGGTGATAGTTCGCGTTCACGCACGCGTCTGGCAAGCTCGGTTGCCGAGGAATACGCAGTATCAGATGTAGCAGTCATGCTGTTGCTCCTTGAGCGTTGCGATTGGGTGGGTCAGCCGAGTAATGCGGCCTTGCTCCGCGGTGGTCCCGTGCTGGAACGCACGGTCAGCGTCAAAGGAAGCTCGATTCCGTTTGTCGGTGCCTCACCCGAAAGCAGGGCAAGAGCCATCCTCATTCCGCGGATGCCGAGTTCACGCAGCGGAACATGCACCGTGGTCAAGGGCGGCTCAACATATGCGCACGGAGAAATGTCGTCGTAACCGACGACCGAGACCTGTTCTGGAACGGATATCGAATAGCTTCGGAGGCCTCGAACGAACCCGATCGATGCTTGATCGTTTGCTCCCACCACCGCGGTGGCGGGGAGTTCTGCCGCCAGAAACTCCACTGCCGCCTTCTCGCCATCTTCTCGACCAAAACCTCGACCAAAAGTCATGGCTTCTGGTAACGAGATCGAGTGGCGGTCAAGTGCAGCGCGCATTGCCGCCAACCGGTCAACTGATGTGACGATGGACGGGGGACCGGCTAGGAATCCAAAGCTGCGGTGACCGAGCCCCACGAGGTGATCAACAGCGAGAGCGAGCCCTAGCGTGTTCGAGTATCCGATGTCTGGAGCACCTCCAGAGTGAGGAGCCAGGCGCACCACTACGCCTCCAGCCGCATCAATCTGCGCCAGTTGGCGGGCGATCTTGGCCTGATGGACGGGTTCGGTGACTTCAC
>JAADHX010000499.1:0-2566 GCA_013151655.1 Actinomycetota bacterium | reverse complement strand
TGAGCAACACAGCATCAACTTGCAGGGCCCGAAGCTTACGAAGATAGTGAACCTCTTTCTCGGGGTTTCGGTCCGTATTGCAAATCAGAGTGGCATAGCCGTTCTCATAGGCCTCGTCCTCGATGCCGCGAGCAATTTCGCTGAAGTACTCGTCCATCACATCGTGCACGATGATCGCCACCACCTTGGTTCGCTTCTGAGCCAATCCGCTCGCGAGGAGGTTCCGTTCGAAGTCAAGTGACTCCGCTGCGGCGACCACCCTGTTGCGAGTTGGTTCGGCGACTGGATGTGCTGAACCGCTCAGCACACGCGACACTGTGGCCGTCGAAACCTTGGCCAGATCAGCCACATCTTGGAGTGAATGAGTCAACCGAACGGCTCGATGATGTGACGGGCTATGAGCTCTAGTTGCTCGACATCAGCCGACATCGTGTGCAACATCATGTACTCAACGCCGGCATCGATGCGCGCCTGAACCTTGGACTGGATTTCACCGATCGTTCCTGGCATGTACACCTCGTCGATGTACTCCCAAGGGCGCTCATCGCTGATTACGTCCCCGAAGCGTTGTTGTTGGATCGAGCGGATTGCTTCGGAACTTCCTCGCTCCTCGATCCAGGTGAAGTTCTCGTGCGCCATAGTGAACGGCGAATCACGTCCAGCCGCTTCTCTCGCTTCAACAATGAGTTGGCGATCGACTGCGATCAGATCGGGCGGACACGTCGGGCGAGCGATCCAGCCGTCGGCCGCCGCAATTCGCTGCAGAACGTTGGGGTTCATCACTGGAGGCTCAGGTGATGCCTCATGGGCTAGCTGACTGCCACCGGCAGCCCAAACCGGTGGAGGCTGCTCCAGGTGCGGTTCGACGGTGACTTGGTCGAGTTGGTAGTACTTGCCATTGAATTGCACCTCCGGTCCATCAAACAACGAAGTCGTTGCCTGAAGCACCTCGTCTGTCCGCGCTCCGCGCTCAGACTTGTCCACACCACAAGCGGTGAACTCGGGGCCATACCAGCCGGTTCCTATCCCGTAGATGTACCGGTTGCCCGACAGGTAGTGGAGAGTTGCGATCTCCTTTGCGAGCAGCGCGGGTTGGCGGACCGGAAGGATCAGTATCGAGGTGCCCAACTTCACGCTTTCGGTCACCGCTGCGACGTGGGCCAGCGTCATCAACGAGTCCAGCCAACTCACCCGATAGAAGCGGTGCGCGGTCACGATGTGATCGGTAATCCAGAGCGAATCGAATCCAAGCTCCTCCGCCGCCCGTGCAAAGCGGCGTACCTCCTCTGGGTGCCCGCTTTCTCGACCTGGAATGATGTACGACGGGAGGAACACGCCAAACTTCACAGCGATCCCCCAATGAGCCCGACCTCGGTCAGCACGTTCTTCAACATCGCTCGCTCTTCATCGCCGACGCCCAGTAGCGGCAGCCGGACGTGCGGTGCGTCGAGGACGCCGAGCAAACACAGGCCCTCCTTCAGTCGAACTCGGTAGTCACCAACGGGCGGTCGGAAGACGACGTCGGCAAGACGTTGAACGCGCCGCCCAAGTTCCTTGGCCTCATCAATTCGACCGGCTTGCCATGCGCTGATCATGTCCACCTGCTCCTCTGTCATTACGGCACCAAAACCAATCAGTGCCCCAGTGGCCCCAAGCATGAACGACTCCAAAATGAAGTTGTCATTCCCGGTGAGTAGCGTGATGGGTCGAGGAAGTTCAGCGAGGATTCGCGCTGTGTCCGCGAATCTGCGGGCGTCGAACGATGCCTCCTTCATAGCGATGACCCCGTCTATCGATGCCATGGCTCTCAAAGTGTCCGGATCAAAGTTGAGTCCCGCAAGCGCAGGTTGCAACTGGAACAGAATGAGGGGAAGCCCCTCCGCCGCGATGGCCTCGTGGTATGCAACTGGTACATCCGGGTTGAGTGGTTCGCTCAAATACGCAGGAATCGGAAATACCAACAACGCATCGGCGCCGACTCTTGCAAAGTCGCTCGCCTGGCGCACTGCAGCGTCCGTTGATGGGCCAGCGATCCCCGCAACGATCGGGAGATCCGTCGTGTCACGAACGACTTGAATCACACGAAGCTTCTCATCGTGTGTCAGATGCGGCCCTTCGCCAGTATCGACATTGATCGCCAACGCGACCGGCTCCTGCTGGGCCACCCAACCAATGTAGGAACGGAGGGCTGGCTCATCGATACTGCCATCGGCATTCATCGGTAGGACAGTCGCGGGAATCAGACCATTGAGATTGAGCTTCATTCGGACTCCAACATCAGCTTTTTCAGAGGTACGGTAAGCGCTTGCCTAAGTCAACCCGAGACACATAGATTGGTCAAGCCGGTCTGCGGTGCGTCGTGTTTGTCGCCGCAAACCAACAGCAGGCCGACATGAGCGATTCGTAACCGGCACAGGTGCATACGGACCGATGACACAGCCGGGTGACGATACCGGCCATCAATGCTGGGACCTGCAGCAACGCGCTCTCGGCCTAGCTTGGCCCTCAATTTTGAGTAGCCATTTCGCGCCGCGTTTGGAGGTTCTCGAAACGTAGTCGACGGTGG
>JAADHX010000207.1 GCA_013151655.1 Actinomycetota bacterium | reverse complement strand
GGTCCCGGCGCACCCGTGATCGAACGCATCGCGTCGATCGAAGCGCTCCTTTCGAATTCAGAGTTCGCTTCGATCCTCGATGCCGACGTAGAGATCTTCGTCAATGCCTCGTGGGGGTGGACGACCGCCACTCCGGTTGTGACTGTGTTCGCAGCTGCCGACCAAGGGCGCCCCGCCGTCGCCGTCGGATTCCTAGTTGGGTTCTCCGACGAACAGGGCGAGCCCGGCCAGATGTGGATCCACCGGCTCCCAGCCACAGGCAACCAGCCAGGCGAAATCCAATCGACCGTCGAACCCGGCGGACAAGTCATCCTGCCTGGAGTTCCGGTCGAGGGAGGAGCTCGTGCCTACCTCAACGAAACCGAGATCGCAGTGGTCGTTGACCATTCGAACTTCACAACCACGATCGCTATCCCCGACACCGCCGAGGGCACCGTCGCCATCACGATCTCCACAGCCACACCCGAGCTGTCGGCGGTTCAGACGTTCGTGCTCACGATCAGCACTGAGTAGCGCGGGTCCCGACCGCTCCCCGTCAGGACAGGAGCCGGGCCCAGAGTTCGATACTCCTCATCCGCTCTCTGAGTTGTCCCTTGAAACAAGCGGCTTCCTGGCAGACGCACAGGATTGCCGCTCGGCCGCCCCGTTACGGCTCACGAGCTGTGGATGCGGGTGCAGATCGATCGCCTTCCGCCTGGGCGCGAGGCGGTTTGTCACCGGTTCGGCGCCGACGGTGCCTACGACCTGCAAGGGACGTCCCACCCTGGAGCTACTCTCATCAGTGACCGAGGAGGATGACGTGGCAACCGTGACCGTGCTTGAGCGCGAGATCTACGAGGTGGGCGAAGCCGCCCGTCTTCTTGGCGTTCACACGCGGACGCTGCGTAACTGGCTGGACGGATACACCGCCAGAGGCAAGACCTATCGGCCCGTGTTGCGCGAGAGCGCCACGGGATCCGACCTCCTCACGTGGGGTGAGTTCATCGAAGCCGGATTTCTCAACGAGTATCGCCGCGTCCAACGCATCCCGCTGCCAGAGATCCGGTCCTACATCGATGCGTGGCGCGAGAAGCTCGATGTTCCGCACCCGCTTGCGCATCAACAGCCGTACGCCGGTCCGGGACGTCATCTCATGGACGTCGCTGAGACGGGCGAAGGCGACACTGTCATCTACCGGTTCCACGATGGCCAGCTGACCCTCACGCCATGGGCCCAGGAGTTCATTCGAAAGGTCGAGTTCGACCACAATGTGGCCAGCCGATACTGGCCGGCAGGCCGGGATCAGCCAGTTGTGATCGATCCACAGCGGTCGTTCGGGGCACCAACCGTCGAGGGCATCCGCACAGAAGTCCTCTACGAGATGTTCGCCGCCGGTGACCCCATGGATGAGATTGCCGACGGCTACGACCTCGAGCGCAAACACATCGAGGCTGCTGTCCGCTACGAGTCCCCACGGCCTCGACGCGAAACCGCGACCTCGGCTGCCTGAACATGAGTGGCGGCGAGCCCGACCCGACGTTTCGGTGGTTCGTCGACGAGAGCATGATCGCCATCGACAAGGCACTCGCCTCCGTCCGCAACGACCTTGTCTACCCCGGCCACCCGGACTGCCCGATTCGCCGCGGCATGGATGACGAGGACTGGCTGCCCATCGTCGGCGACAACGGTTGGATCGTTTTGATGCGGGACAAGCGCATCCGTTACCGGAAGCCGGAACGCGATCGCTTGATGGCACACGATGCCAAGGCGTTCTGCCTCACAGGGAGCGGCAATAAGACCCGCTGGGACATGTTGCAGCTCCTGGTCCGCCACTGGGACCGCATCGAGGACACCGCACTGCTCCCTGGTCCGTTCATCTATGGCATCACCTCAGGTGGGCTGCGCAAGCTCGCGCCCTGAACCAACAACACGCAGAGTTGGCCGCTCAGCGTCCGAAGAGGAGCCAGGTCCTCAAGATACTGCTCAAGGCTGGCTAGGCCAAGCTCTTCGCCAGTACTGGCGACCGACGGCCGTCGGATCAACGATCACTCTGATCTACGCGTCGAACTTCGCCGTCCCCCTCGGGTGGGGAGGGTGTCCCTTCGAAACAATGGGGACTCGTATACCTAGACCCAGCCTCCATCGATAGCTGGAACGACCGACAGTCCAACCTGGACAGCCTCTACAGCGTTGCTACGAGCACATGCGAACACCTACGCGATCGGTGGCATTGGTGCGTGGTCTATTGATCGCTTGATCCTGGAGCCGAAGCGGCCAGCAGAAGGCTCGCAAGCTGGCTGGCTAGTTCGACCAGCTTCGGGCCTTCGGGGTCGAGGCGAGACTGAAGCGCGATTCCATTGGCGGCGGCGACAAGAAGCGACGCCATCGCTGCGGGGGCGACCCAGGTCGCGACGACGCCCTCTTCCTTGAGCTGGGCAATCACCACCGATAGTCGTTCTCGAAGCTTGGTTATGACCTCGCGACCCCTATTGTCGGTTGCACCCGCTTCGGCGCTGTGCATCAGAGCGCTCAGGTAGATCGGTACATCGTCGGCCGACTTCTCGAACTCGACGACCAATTGCTGCACATTCAACAGTCGTGCGGGTGCCGGGCCTTGGCTTTCCAAACCGACCATGACCGGGTCCAGACGCGAACGCAACTCGCCGAAAAGAGCCTCGTCTACCAGCTGGTCTTTGCTTCCGAAGTAGTAGGTGATCGCGCCCAGATTGGCGCCAGCCTTCTCGACGATCAGCCGACTTGTCGCACCGGCGGCGCCATGTTCACGAACACAATCGCGAGTTGCAACCAGTAGCGCCAAGCGCGTATCTGAACCATCAGGCGACGTGGCCCGCCTTTGCGCTCTTGTGGAATTATTCATACGTTAGTATGATCAAGTTCATGACGACGACTACTCAACCTTCTTCGGTGGCCTCTGGTGGGCCAAGTCTCGGCCCCGAATGCCCGATAACGGTAGCCCACGCCTCGATGGTTCACCGCTGGGATCGCTTGACCTTCCTGCACTGGAGCTACGACCCAGCAGTTGTCCAGGAGCTACTTCCCGAAGGCCTTACTGTCGACACATTCGGCGGGCGAGCCTGGGTGGGCTTAGTGCCATTCATGATGGAAGTACGCGCCGCGAGAGGACCATCCCTGCCTTGGATCTCCCACTTCTGCGAAACCAATGTGCGTACGTACGCCACTGCCGCCGATGGCACCAGAGGCGTCTGGTTTCTATCGCTCGACGCGGCCCGTCTTCCGGCCGTCGCGACTGCTCGCACCGCGTATCGACTTCCGTACTTCTGGTCGTCGATGAGTCTCGGACAGCAGGACGGCGTGGTCAGCTATTCGTCCGAGCGACGCTGGCCAGGCCCTCGAGGGACGAAGTCGGTGGTCAAGGTGCGCCCGGGCGAGGCCTTCGGCGCCGACGACCTCGCCGATCTCGACCACTTTCTCACCGCACGGTGGCGGCTGTATAGCGCCCATCGATCTGGTCAGCGTTCCGCATTGGCCGAGCACCCGGCGTGGCCACTGCACCGAGCCGAACTACTAGAACTCGACGACGAGCTCGTGTCTGCAGCGGGCCTGCCGACACCCACAGGCGACCCCATCTGCCACTGGTCGCCTGGCGTCGAGGTAAGGATCGGTCTACCCCACAAGCTCACCACGCTCCAGTAGCGGCCAGCGACAGGTAGTGCTGTCGTTGTTCAGGCCATCGGAGCGACTTGGTTCGGAGACCCGACTCAGCTCTTGCGCAGTAGCTCCACTAGCTCGCTCATGTCGAACAGGGTGCTGCCGCAGTCGACAAACATGGAGCCGGTCGATTCGTCGGTGTCCCAACTGATGTCGATCTCCCTGAGCGAATCACTGATCTGAACCGAGAGATCCTCCGAGGCGATGGTCGTCCCGAAGAAGTCGTTGCCAAACAACTGGAGCTCGCCGTCTACCAGATCAGCGGTAACAAGGTTCTCCGTGTCGAGGAATCCGGAAAGGGTCCGAACCTCGATGGTGGCTGGATCCCGACCGGTGTAGGTGCAAGCCACTCTCTCGGGTCGGGCCTGAACCGCCGCTCCGTCGATCGTCGCTTCCAGAATCGTGGCCCCGACTTGTGCGGCCGTTCGCCCAAGTTTCTGAAC
>JAADHX010000215.1 GCA_013151655.1 Actinomycetota bacterium | reverse complement strand
AGTGGCTGCCGTTCGCGACCGTCACCTCGCTCACTATCGAGAGATCGCCGAAGGCGTTCAAGAGATGTGGTGCAGCCCCGAACAGATCCGGGCCGACACGATCGCTGATGGTGAATGGGCCAACTTCCGAGCGGCTCACGCATGGGCGCTCACGACGGGTGAGTTCGATCAAGCGGTACAACTACTGTTCGGTCTCCATTCGTACACGGTCGCGAAAATGAAACTCGAGTTCGACGACTGGGCTACTCGGACGATCGAACTCGGTGATCGTGAGGGTCGCACGAGCGCGTTGCTTTACGGACTTGCTTGCGTGCTGCCGTTCTTCAAGGGCGATCCGGCTTGGACGGTCGATCTTGCCGATCGCTGCCTTGCCAACGCAGAAGACGAGGACGAGTTGGCGATCGCAATGAGTCTGACGATGCGCTCATATGGCCTGACCGTCTTGGGCCGGCGTGATGAGGTTGTGGCAGGAATTGGTGAGCTTCGCGACCGCATTGCCCGAAGCGTCCAACCTCTCAGTCGGTTCTATTTGGTGCAACCGATCATCGACCTGAATTTGGAGTCGGGGGGTGGCTCCGGCGACGTCGAGGCATATGCCGCCTCCGCAGAGTTGATCGGCGCTCCATCGCACATGGCACGTAGCAAGCTTGTGCTGGGAAACTGGCTTTTCTTGATGGATCCCCCAGACATCGATGGCACGATTGCTGCCTGTCGCGAGGCGCGAGACCTCGCGGATAGCGCCGGATCGACAGAACCCGGAACATGGGCACGGAGCACACTTGCGCTGGCGCTGGTCACTGGCTCTAGAAACGAAGCGTCGATCGCTGTCCGCGAATCCCTTGCGTGGGCGATCGACATACAAATTCCCCTCGTGATTTCAACCAACCTCCAAACCTGTGCAGCGCACTTGGCGAGTGGTCCAAGTCGATAAGCAGCGGCAACACTTCTCGGATACCCGGAAATCTGGATTGAGATGAATCGAGGGTCTATTCGAGCACGCGAAATGGTCGAGGCAGGCGTCGCCGACCTCGACGATCTTGAAGCCCTCAAGGCCAAAGGAGCGGCGATGAGCCTCAACGAACTCGCCGCCCTCACCCTCGCCCACCTCGACCCCGCCTGACACTCCCCAAACAACGCCAAGTGCCGGCCCCGGCCCCATCCCTCGCCCAACCCTCAACCGCCCGGCCTCGATTTTGTGTCAGCACTTACCTGTGGCGCACCGATGTTCTGTGGCGCACCGATAGGTGCTGACACAAAACGTTGTGAGGCTGGGGCTGGTGGACTTGGCTCAGAGGTCGACGGTTCGGCGGCTTCTCCAGCCGTCAGGCAATTGAGCGGACCCCGAGATACCTGTGGAGGTGCTCGCTCAGCTCTAAGGAGTCTTGTTCTGCACCGTTGATGAAGCTCGAGCGTCGGCGGCGGAGCACGCTGAGTCCCGTTACGTAGAGACCGGGGGAATCGGTGACACCACCGACGTGACGAATGCGACCCTTTGGGTCGAGTACCGGCACGTCGAGCCACGAGTAGTCGGGGCGATAGCCGGTTGCCCAGACAATGGTTCCGATGTCATCGGCGGCGAGATCGACTACCAGACGTGCTGAGCCAGGAACACGGGTCGCGTCGAACCGTTCCGGCGGACCGATGTCGGAGAGACCTGTGACCTCGGCCCAGTTATCGAACGTCTGCAGTAGACGGTTCATCTTGAGATCTGCCAGCATGGCGACATTGGCAAGCGAACCGGAGAACTGCGCTACACCGTCAATGATTCGTGTCAGCCGCCCGACGATCTCGGCCCCCCGGTCGGTGAGGGCGTTGAGGTCAATTGAACGTCGCTCGGGCGTGCCGATCAGTTGTGGGGACGGGAGGTGGCGGGCGCGCACGAGGTCATCAACCTCATCGTGTGTCTCGTCGAGGATGCCAACCCTGTCCATCCACCAGAAGACATCGTGCCCTCGGTACGTCCTCGGCATTCGCACGTGTTCCCCTATCGCGATCGTGACGGATCGGCCCGATCGACGAATCTCGTCTGCGAGTTGCACGCCTGTCGCTGAAGCACCCACGACCAGCACCGCTCGGTCATCGAGGTCGTCTGGTGAGCGATAGGTCATCGCTGTCACCTGAGCAATCGATGACGGCACGTCAGCGGCAGCGGCAGGCAGATTGGCGACGTTCGCACCGCCGCTCGCGATAACCACGCTGTCACAGGTCCATGTCCCGCGGTCCGTCTCCACGACGTAGCCCCGATCATGTGCGCCCACCCGGATGACCTTCGTGTGAGTGTGAACGGGCGCAGCGATCGTCGACGCGTAGGTCGTGATGAAGTCGACAACGTCGGGCATCGACATGTATCCGTCTGGATCATCACCGTGATAGCTCACTCCTGGCAGTCGGCTCTGCCAGTTCGGTGTGAGCAGACGCAACGACTCCCAACGTTCGGTGCGCCATGAGTTTGCCACCTCGCCACGTTCGAGCACCACGTGGGGGACCGAACGTTCGGCGAGGCGGCAACTCACCGCTAGGCCAGCATGCCCGGCGCCGACAATGACGGCCGGGACGTGTGTTGCCTGTATTCAGCCGACCTCGACGGCGACGCGGGTCGGGTTGGTGACCATGTCGTAGACGGCAGACCGTTTCTGAGATTGGGCCACCAGCGCCTGGATGTCGTCACGCGATGCATCGGCGTCGATATCGAAATGCACGGTTACGTCATTGAAACCGTTGCGGATGTCGGGGTCACCGCCAAGGATTCCGAGCACGTTCATCTTGCCCTCAACGGTTGCCGTGACCGACCGCAGTTGGATCTGACGGTGTTGGGCAACTGCTGCTACCCCTGCCGTCAGGCAGCTTGCCAGCGCCGCCAGCAGGATCTCGGGTGGGGTGGCACCTCGATCTTCGGATGCGAAGCACGCTGGATGGTCAGCGTCGAACGAGTAGGGCGTCTTGTGATTGTGTTCCTCGCCGAGGCCGAAGAATCCGTCGACGGTCGTTTTGCTGAATGTGCCGTTGACCCACGAGCAGTTCGCTCGCCAGGTGAACTCGCCAGCCTCTGGGGTTTGAGTCAGTGCATCGCGTGCTCCCAGCAATGCTTCGGTGTTGACTCCGTTGTCGACGGGAGTTCCGGTGGTGGTCATTTGTTGCTCCTTGGTTGTACTTATTGGATCTGGATGGATGGATGGAGTGCTGGATCAGGCGGCTTGGCTGGCCGTGGTGCGGGGGCCTATGACCAACGGACACGAAAGTTGCCGTGCCAGGTGCCCATGAGTTCGGTGTCGCCCGTCATCTTTACGCTCGAGTTTGGCGTGCGGTTCCAGAGCAGGAGATAGAGGTCGGCGGCTGTCGCGGTGAGCGTGAGGTCGGCCTTGTCTCCCTGACGGGAGGTGCGTGCTCGTTCCGGGCCCACGGTGAGGTACCAGTGCTCGTCGGTGTCTTCGGCGTGGATGTGAATCGTCTTTGAGTTCTCCATTTCAGGTACGCGGACACGTGGCACAAACGAGGACAGGAGTTCGTCGAGCATGTCGTTGGCGAATTGCGGTTCGAACTGCGATGTGATCCCGTGTGACATCTCTGCATCGAATCGGTGCATCGCGATTTCACTGGCTTGCCGGCGTGTCCACATGGCGAGCGGCGACGCAGCAAGAAGAAATGTTGCGCATTCGACATCGAGAGGCGCGTTCTCGAGAACCGTTACCAGGTTGGCATGGGTATTCCGATACCACAAGGTGAGGTCTGCGTCTTCCGGCCATGCAGCCAGCGTCGGCCAATACCGAGCGAATTCCGTTACGTCATTGGTGTCCTGGATTACATCTTGTTGTGGATTCGCGACATTGGCCGCGGCCCACAGATGGATCAGCCCAAGATGACGAACCATCTCGCGCATGTCCCACCCAGGGCACGCTGCTATCTCCACATTCAACTCGCCCTGTTCGGCTGCTGAAGCGAAAGATTCGCCTTCCGCCTTCACAAATTTGATGTAGTCCGAAACGTCCATGAAATCTCCTCGTTGTCGAGCCGCAAGGGTTGGGCCCTTTGAGTCGCTACTGCAGTCTGCAGGGTTGACTATACTGCATTCTGCAGTAGTGTCAAGGCATGGCTTCCCGTCTCACCGTCTCGTCCTATGCAGTCCTCGGGCTGCTGGCTATTCGGCCCTGGACCGCCTACGAGCTCACCCAGCAGGCCACGCGAAGCCTGCGCTTCGCTTGGCCAAAGTCAGAGCGGCTGTTGTACACGGAGCCGAAGAAGCTCGTCGAGCACGGTCTTGCCACTGCGCTCACGGAGGCGGTCGGCCAACGAAATCGCACCGTCTACACGATCACCGACGAGGGGCGGTCAGCGATGACCGTGTGGATGGCTACGACGCCACAGCCTCCGGTGCTCGAAGCTGAAGCTCTACTCCGATTGCTGTTCGCGGAGAACGGCACGATCGAAGACCTCACTACAGCCCTCAGCGAGATGGCCGACGATGCGGCCAAGCAGTACGAGGATGTCGCCGCGATCAATGTCAGCTACCTCGACGGCGAACACCCTTTCCCTGAAAGAACGCCCCTGTCGGTGCTCTTCGCCACCTTCCA
>JAADHX010000182.1 GCA_013151655.1 Actinomycetota bacterium | reverse complement strand
CGCGGCATCCACGAGTTGGGCGTCAATGCCTGTCACGACTTCACCGAGCGTGATGGGTAGGAGCGTGCGACCTTCGAAGCCAACCGCGTCGTCGTAGCCCTCTGCCGCGTACCGTCCGTCAGGGTCGTCGAAGAAGACGCTGGTGAGTCCGGCCCGAAGGCCGACAATCGTGTAGTGGCCGCTTGAGTTCGTCGTGACCGGCTGTGCTGATGATGCCCGGACCTGGACGCCTTCGATTGGGTCGCCGGCCGAATCGGTGACTGTCCCAGAGAGCGAGCCGTAAGCGACCATAACCGCGTCGATACCGTCAATGGCTGTGCCGAAGATCGAGGTAACCAGCGTGGGCTCGTCGGCACCCAAGCTCTCGTCTACATACGATGTGGTGAGGTAGCGCCGAGTTTGGTTGCTGAATACAACCTCATGTGAGCCAGTGTCGACCCTAGCCAGGGTGTAGTCGCCGTCGGCGTTGGTGACTGTGGTGTTGCCGTAGCCGGCCGAAACCTGGATCCCTGCGATCGGTGCTCCGCCCTCGCTGGTTACGCGCCCGCTAAAGGAACCTCGCCGTTCGAGCGTGGCATCGATGACCAGATGATCTCCCGCTTCGTAGCGCAGCTCGGTCCCAAAGTTGAGACTGTTAAAATCACGAAACTCTGGAATGTGAAGCTCGCTGTACCACTCACTCGCGAAGTCGCGGGCCCACGTGGGCTCGGGAACGTCGGGTGGAAGGGGGTAAATCGGAGCGCGCGAAGGAGAGGTCTCAAAGAACAGTCTGTAGTTCTGATCAACCTGCGGCCTGAACGTCCAGTATCCGTCTGGGCCGGTGATGTACTCGTCGAGGGAGCCGAACTGTCCGGGGTTCAGCTTTACTCGCACTCTGGGGATTGGCTCGCCTTCTGCATCGGTCACGATTCCCGAAATCGACCCGACGTCGAGTGTCATCTCGACTCCCGCCGTCGTGCCGCCACCGCTGACGGTCACGGGCGTCGAGCTGGCGGCGTCGCTCCCGTTTGGGTACCAGACGGGAGCTACGAGCGATGGATGTGAGACGACAACGTAGTAGTCACCGTCGGCTAACCCCTCAGACGAAACGAAGGCGCCGTCGGCGCCGGGTCGCGTCATGCGTTCCGACGAGTAACCCGAGTCGGCGCGAACGAAAGTGATCGTAACCCGCGAGATCGGTTGACCGCGGGTGTCGATAATCGTTCCGGCGATGAGGCCGGCGCCATGGAAGTCTGGTTTCGCCTCGGCGGTGTGGTTGACCACTGTCCCACGGCCGAGCTCGACGACAACATCAGCAACGGTGTGCCTCTGACCCAGGATCGATCTCGGGTGAAAGACAACGTTGTGCACGCCGGGTTGGAGGCCGTCGACGCGGTAGCCCCCATCGGCTGTAGTCGCGTTGCTGCGGCCTCCCGCTGTAACCGTGCTCGACGTTTCAGAGGAGAACTCGTTTGTGAACACTCCCTCGATCCATCCGAGTCGCTGGAGCGAGGCATCGATCCCGGCGACCGCTTGGCCGTTCGACAGCTCAATGGAGACGGCTGACTCGAGTTCGGCCTCGTCGTCGTTCCACTCGTCGACGTACGCGAACCCTGAAAAGCCGACCCGATAGCTGCCAGGATCGACGTCGCTGAAGCTGTAGATACCCGATTCGTACGGAGTGACCGTGGAGACGACGGTTCCGGCGTAGTCGAAGAGGGTGACTGAAATGTCAGAGACGCCGAGGCCAGCGGTATCGGTAACAGTGCCAGAGATCGAACCGGGCTCGCCCGTCGACGCTGGATCGGCTGCAGCGCGATGAGGAACCGCGAACGTTGCCGCGATCACTAACAACGCGACAATTGCTGTGGTGTTCCGCTGGAGTTGCGAGGGTTGGCGAGCGGGATTGGGTTCGTTCTGAGCGTGGAACACAGATGACCACCTGAGGTAGAAGACTCTCAGGCCAGTCGGTCAGCGCCAGGTGCCGTTAACCGTCTCGGCCTACCGGGATTCGCGGTCTGAGACAGGCACCGGCGAACACAGTGGCACCGATCACGTTCGGAACGGCCGTACTGTTACATAGGCGGCGCAACGTTACGGCTACGCCGAAGAAAACATGCTGGTTGGGTAGGAGCAAAATGAACCGCCACATCGTCGTCGACGACGGCGACTTTCCCGAGGACCCCGACTTCGATCCAGAGTCGTTGGCTACGTGCGCGTACTGGCGGTGCGGCGAGTTGTTCGAACGGCGATCGGCCAACCACCGATACTGCCGCAAGGCATGCCGCAGCCGTCAGAAAAAATGGCAACGCTCCCAAGAGCGCAAGGCCGCCAAGCAGGCTAGGAGGCCGACGTAACTCGTTCTAGCGTATGGTCGGACCCATGCCCACTCCTCACATCGAAGCCCCAGACGACGCGTTTGCTCCAATCGTGCTGATGCCAGGCGATCCGTTGCGAGCAACCCACATAGCCGAGAACTATCTCGACGATGCGGTGCGGGTCACTAACGTGCGAGCCGCCGCCGGGTTCACCGGGAGCTGGGAAGGTGTGCCGGTGTCGGTCATGACTTCGGGCATGGGTGCTCCGTCGGCCGCGATCTATGTGACCGAGCTGATCCGCCACTACAACGTTAAACGTCTCATCCGCGTCGGCACGGCTGGTGTCTATTCGCCCGATATCGCGTTGCGATCGATCGTGGCAGCTTCCGACGTGATCTCAAACAGCTGCATTCCCGAGGCTCTGCTTGGGCCAGACCCCGAGATCGTTTGCTCGGCGACGCTTCTCACCTCGGCCCAGACGGCTGCTTCGGATCTCGGTTTCGATCTCCACACCGGCACCATCTACACCTCCGACATGTTCTATGACCCCGACGAAGGTCTGAACCAGCGGATGGCCGATGCCGGTGTTCTTGGGGTCGAAATGGAGGCAGCTGCCATCTACTCGATCGCCGCAGCCGAAGGGGTCGACGCCTTGGCCCTGATCACCATGACCGATCATCTGGTCACCGGCGAACGACTAAGCAGCCAAGACCGCCAGACATCTCTAGATGAGATGATTCGGCTGTCCCTGCGCACCGCCGTGATCGATAGCGCTGGCTACCAGGAGCCTAACTAGCTATCTACCTCGCTCTGCTCATGGTTCGTGGGGTCGTGATCATCGGTGATGCGCCAGTTGCTTGGCCTCACCGGGTTCTCGTCTGGGTTGAAGTCCGGGTTCGGCTGTACCACGACAGCGGTCACCATTCCGAACATGCCTTCTTCGCGTTCGACGTGGGTAAGGATGTGGCAGTGCCAAGCCCAGGTGCCAGCATCGTCAGCTCTGAACATCACGGTGTAGCGCTCGCCGGGTGCGACATTGACGGTGTCGGCCCAGTACGGCTGCTGAAGGGGAATGCCGTCCTTTGCGTACACAAGCTGAGGGAACTGGTGCAGGTGCATGGGGTGAACCTGGAAGCCCTCGTTGAAATAGCTGACGCTTACCCAGTCGCCTTCGCTGATGACCACCGGTTCGGTTGCCGGAAAACTCTTGCCGTTCAGGCTGAAGCCAATTGTGCCAGCATCGTTAAGGACCATGGGCATGTCGACCACGAACTCGAGGTCTTCTGGAATAGTGACGCCGCTGATGGTCTCGCCGTAGGGAACCGGGTTTTCGCCGATACGGATCACTCCGAGCATGCCGTTCACCACCTGTATCTGGCCGCCAGAGTGGGCGTGATACATCCCAATGGCGTCATCGTCAACGGTGAACTCGTATGTGAATGTCCCGCCGTTGGCTTCGATGATGTCCTGGGTCAGGGGAGCAACTCCGTCCATGTCGTTCGGGGTACGGACGCCATGCCAGTGCACATCAGTGCCCATTGGCAGGTTGTTCAGGACTCGAACCCGGATCTTGTCGCCGCGATCTAACAGGAACTGCGGGCCTGGTACGACACCGTTGTAGGTCCAAGCATCGACGAAGTTTCCTGGCTCGATCTCCCACTTCACTATCTCGGCCGTTAGGTCGAAGACCTTGGTACCGTCGTCGAGGACTTCGGTCGGCTCCAACACCGGGTTGCCCACGCCTTCAGTCTCGGCGGGGAAGGAGAGCATCGACTCGAGCATCGCGGCGTCGAGAGCCTCCCAATCTTTCTCTTCGTCGGCTGCGGCTACCGGCTGAGCGCCAACCGAGTCACCAGTGACCGTGAGGGTGGTCTTCATACCAGCTGTCTCGTGACCTGGAATCTCGCAGAAAACGGTGTAGCTGCCTGGGTCGAGCCGGCCCAGTTCGAGCACGTCTGACCGGCCGGGGTTGACGTCGTCACCGATGATGCCGAGCTCGCGAACGGCAACGTTGTGGACAATTCCGCCCTTGTTGATGCTCGCCAACGTTATGTCACCGGCTGGGGCCACGAGGTTGCCGTCAATGGCGAACTCAGTAAGGTCAAGCTGAATCGTCGTTGCAGGTACTGTCGATGACGCACCGTCAACTCCGCTGCTGGTGGTGCTGCTGTCGTTGTTGAATGCAAGTGCGACAGTTGCGACGCCGAGAAAACCGATCACAACTATCGCAGCTAGTCCAAGCAGCAACGCTAAGACCCAGCCCGCGCCTGGACCTTCGTCTGGAGGGTCACTCATTGCGGGGGGAGGGATAGGAGCTCGACTATTCGTCACGGGAATTCCTGAGTTTGGGGGCCCTTAAGTGTCCGCCGTCGCCTCGGTTGCGGGTAGGGACCAAGGTCCCAAGTCCGTCCGTGAACTAAGTCACTGGCCCCGTCGGCTACCCAAGACCAGCGAAGAAGTCGGCCAGCGCGGCGTTGGTCTCAGCAGGGCGTTCCTGTTGAACCCAGTGGCCGGCGTTGTCGATGATTGTCTTGGTGCGGAAATCGCTGAAACCGCCGTCGACGGACTCATACAGGTCCATTCCCGGCACGAAGTGTCGAACGATGTCGTTCTCGCCGCCAATGAAACATGCAGGTTGACCGATGATCGGATCGGCCAGCCGATGAAGCTCCTGGCCATCGAGTACCTGGGCCCGATACCGATTAAACGGGCCGTGGGTCCCGCCCTTCGCCAGAGCCGCGATGGTCGGTTCGGTTACTTCGGTTGTCATCCAGGCGGGAGCTGGGTCTGGGTCGATCATGCCGTCGAGGAAAGCGTGCGATGCGGGAGCATCGGCGAGCCACAGGTCTCTTGAAGCATCGCCGCTGGCGGCAAAGTAGACCTTACGAACAGCAGCACCGATGTCGGCTTCGAATGCCGCCTCGGCAACACCTGGCTCCTGGAAGTACGTCATGTAGAAGAACTTGCCGGCGTAGATGAGGTTCCACAGCTCCATCGGATCACCTTCGGATGCGGGGGAGTACGGAACACTTAACCCGGCGACCGCTCGCACCAGCTCTGGATGTAGGCGAGCGGTCTGCCAGGCGATGGGCGCACCCCAATCGTGGCCGACGATGATCGCGGGGGCATCGGGCGTCAGATGTGTAATTACCGACGCCGCGTCGGCTGCCAGTTCGGTGATGCGGTAGGCCGCGATCTCGGCGGGTTTGGAGCTACCGCCGTAGCCCCGAACATCCATTGCTGCCACGCGAAAACCTCGTTCGGCAAAGTGCGCCATTTGGTTTCGCCACGAGGCCCACGTTTCGGGAAAGCCGTGCACGAAAAGGACGAGAGGCGCGGTCTGATCGCCGTCGAGCGCCACATTTAGCGTCATCGGGCCGTGATCGTCACTGATGCGGCTTACCTCGATGAAGTCAATCGTCATCTGGTCATCTTGACATGAACCAAGGCCTAGCTGACACTCGACACCACTGCGAGGCCGAAAGCGACGCCGATGAATACGACCGTTATCACCCCCACTATGCGAGTGGCCGTCGGGCTGATGATGTTGGTGCCATCGGTGAGTCGCCCGTGAAGGTCTTCGTAGTGCTGTCCAGTCCAGACAAGGAACGCGGCGGCAACGATGGTCTGAATCAGGCCCGCAACGGCGATCAGCCACACCTGCTCCTGGCTAGCGAAACGAGTCACCAGAACGCCCATCACCATCATCGAAATCGCAGTTCGCTCCCAAGCCAACGCGGTACGTTCGTGCTGAAGTCCGTTGTCGATGACGTGGCCCCATGGGCGTACGCGGACACGGGGGCGGCTCAAAGTTCACCGATTACAAACAGCAACGCCACCGTGATGCCCATGACCGCAGTGCCGATCGCCAGCAGCATCGGCAGTCGTGATCTCGGCAGCGGGTGGCCTTGACGAATCGACCGCTCGTTGGCGGCCCAACGCCGATATGACGTAGCTGCGGTCATAAAGCTGAGGCCGAGGAGCATCATTCCGAGAATTTCCTGGCCATAAAAGTTCTCAACAAGCGAAATCGCGCCAAGGCCGCCGGCGGCGAGTGCGAGAGCAGTGCGGATCCAGGCTAGAAAGGTGCGTTCGTTGGCCAGCGTGAACCGATAATCGGGGTCCTCGCCAAACAGGCGGGGATCCGAAATTGATACTCGTTGGCGCATTGGATTCAATCCTTGTGTGCTTGGCCTTGGCAAAGGATCGCATACTCTGTTCGGCCAACGTGTCACGAGCCGTTTACCTTGCACCACAGATCGGGATTCCACATGACATCTGAGTTCGTTCCAAGCGCCGACAGACTCATTGAGCACAATACGGCGTACGCGGCAGGTTTTGACGACTCGGCTCTTCAGGTTGCACCGGCGCGCCAGATGGCAGTAGTGGCGTGCATGGACGCCCGAATCGACACGTACAAGATTCTGGGGCTCGAAAACGGTGCCGCACACATCATTCGTAACGCCGGAGGGGTCATCACCGACGACGTGATTCGATCGCTGTGCCTGTCTCAGCGAAAGATGGACACGAGGGAGATTGTGCTGATTCACCATACCGACTGTGGGCTACACAACGCCGACGAGGCCGCGTTCCAAGCCGAGTTGCAGGCCGAACTTGGGGTCAAGCCGCGGTGGTCGCTTGAGGCGTTCGGCGACCCGTTCGAAGACACCAGGCAGTCGATGCGACGAATCATGATGACGCCTTTCCTTCCTTTCAAAGACCACGTGCGCGGATTCGTCTACGACGTCCGGAGTGGTTTGTTGACAGAGGTCGAGTTGCCCGCGTAACCCCCAAATTGATGACTCTGGCCACACCCGATGTGGCTAATCCCCTCAGTTTGGGTGGTTTTGTGAATCTGACGGCGTCACATTTCAATCTGGCAACGGATGAGGGTGCCGAGGTTTGGCCTGACTACGTCGGCGATGATCTTGAGATGAGCCGGATGCTTCGAGTAGGCCTCGTAGCCCGAAACTGAGTCGAAGTCGGCGATCAGCGCCATATCAGCGGTGCCTTCGCCTAACCCGAGATCGGCGCCCATCTCGTAGCGCTTAATCTCCGGTATCTGGGCCGGAAGAGCGCTGAGCGCCTCGATAATCGTCGTCGCGGCCACGGCCGCATCGACATCATCGGCAAAGGTCATCAGAACATGGTGGCGAATCATTACCGGAGACTACCCCAAGCCGAAATTGATGAATCTAGCTACACCTGGCGTGGCCGAAGTCATCAACTTGTGTGGATTGTCGCGATACCGAGACTGTCCCACCGGCGTGAGACTCTGTGCTCGCTTCCTTCCTAGGCGAACTCTCGGCCCACATTGGCGAGTAAACAGTACGGAAGCCAATCATGGGAACCGAAGCGCAGGCGGCCATTTTCAGGGCCAATCACGGCGTTATTACTCGAGAACAAGCTCGATCCAGTGGCCTCACCAACCGCCAAATCGACTATCGGGTCAGTACGGGCGAGTGGGTTCGGGTCTATCCCGCCGTCTATCGTCACACCGCGATTGCTCCGACTTGGCACAGCGAAATGCTCGCTGCGTGCCATTCAGTTGGCGGGATTGCCAGCCACCGTTCGGCGGCGTACCTACACGGGTTCGAAGGGTTCAGACCATCTAGGCGCGAGCTAGTCGTTGCCCACGGTCAACCCCGACAGCTTAGGGGCGTGACGGTTCACCAATCGACGCAGATGGGGTCGTTCGAGGTCGTGAATCGGATTCCGTGCACCGGGCCGCTGCGAACCGTGATCGACCTTGGCGCCGTTGTCTCGAGATCCTCGGTTTCCGATGTTGTCGATGAACTGCTCCGAACGCGACGTACCACGTTGGCCGAGCTAAAGGCCCTGCTTCGTCAAGATGGGGCTCGTGGTCGATCTGGCACCGCAGCGTTGCGCCATTCGCTCGGTGGGCGAGGCGAGAAATCCCCGGTTCCACTTAGCTCTTGGAGTCGAAGGTTTTCGGATCTGCTGACCGGTGGTGGTCTCACACCACCTGTGTGTGAGTATCGGATCGTCGATGCTGCGGGCCAGTTACTGGCCCAGGTCGATCTGGCTTATCCGGAGTACAACGTGGCCATCGAGCTTGACAGCGTTAGATGGCACATGAACCACAGTTCGTTCACCGGTGATCGTCAGCGCTGGAACCGTCTGATGCTGGCGGGCTGGAGCGTGCTCGTATTCACGTGGTCCGACTACAAGAATCGGGTTCCGCAGGTACTCGACGAGGTTCGACGTGCGCTCGCAGCCCCCAATTCTCGAAATTGAGGGTCTGGGCTACATCAGGTGTGGCCGGGGTCATCGATTTCGGGGTGCTACGGGGCGATGATGGACAGTGCTTCTGACGAACCCCGCCGCGTCGTCGCTCCGAGTTCAACCCTCCGCTCGAGGATCATCTGTAGGTCATCGAACCGCTCCGACGTATCCCAGGGCCTAAGCCTCTCGGCGGATGCGTCGACTGGCTCGGCGACTGAGGCCGAAACGCATTGCGGGCGCCGACTAGGACGCGCAACAACTCGGCTTCAAACGTTGCCCACACTCAAATTGAGGTGGTTAACCACACTGCATGTGGCTCATACCCTCAATTTCGGGTAGATCGCTGCGTAGCGGCGGCCTTCGGCCCGCAACGAGTTGGCCGCGGTACCAACTTTGCTAACTCGAGTGGTCCAAGAACCCGCCCAGGCTGGCCAACCACAGCACAACCGCGAATATGGCGGCGCCGAGCAGCACGTTTCGCATCGACCGCCGACCGACTTCGGTGTTGTGAACAGCAGGAAGAGTGTCGACTGTCGCGACGTACACGAACGTTCCTGCCGAGAACAGCAACGCCATTGCAATCAGACCTGCATCGGCGCCATCGAGTAGAAGAAATGAGACGAGCATGGTGATGGGTGTGGCGGCAGCGAAGGCCACGACACTCTGCACAGCGCGCTTAGATGAGTGGTCCTCGTGAAGGGTGAAAACTCCGAGGCTAAACGCGGCCGGCACTCGATGAATGAGCACCGCAACGGCGATAACAGCCGAGAACGCGGCGTCGCCAGCTGCGGCCGCTGAACCGATCGCGACACCGTCGGCCATTGCGTGAACCGACAGCCCTAGTACTAGGGACCGTGCCGACGTTGGGTGATGAACGTGCCCGTGGCCATGGCCTTTGGCATGGTCGTGGTGCTCTTCGTGAATGTCGTGGCCGACGCCCAAGCCCTCGAGCAACAGCATCGTGAGGAATCCAACCAGAACGGCACCGCCAAGAACCAAAGGTTCGTAGACGAACCCTCCGTCACTGGAACTGGTTGCGGCCGCGACCTCAAACCCTTCAGGTATAACAACAAGCAGTGCCGAAGCTAGAAGCAGCCCTGCGGCGATGCCGGTGATGTCTGACATCTGGTCGTTGGTGAGGCGTCGACCGAGCAGACGCGGGCCGAGCCCCGCTAGCAAGGACAGGGCCATTATCAACAGCGCGAGCAGAACCAATGGCACGGGCGACGAGGTTACCGATCGGACTTCGTGTTGGGTTGCGGTCGCTGATCTAGGTGAGACCGGCCAGAACAGCCCGGGTTTCTGCGAGCTCGTCGGCGTTGCCAAACGGACTCGCCACAACCGTGGTGGCGCCGGCGTCGCTGATCCCCTGAAGGCCATCGACAACTTGCGCCGCGTCGCCGATCAGAGCTAGATCGGCCGGCCCGTCATAACCCTCACGGTCGAGCATGGCCCGATACGAAGGCAGTTGACCATAGATCGCGTACTCACGGGCCGCTCGAGCTCTGGCCGCCTCGACATCGTTCGTGACACAAATTGGAACAGCACTGATTACCTGGGGCCGGTTTCGGCCAGCCGCCTCGGCTGCGTTGTTGATAGTCGGCGCTGTAAGTTCAGCGATGGTCTTGGGACCCGTCATCCAGGTCACGGTGCCATCGGCTAATTTGCCGGCAAGCTTCAACATCTGTTCGCCGAGGGCCGCGATGAGTACAGGTGGTGCGGTGGCCGGAACGCCTATCTCGCCGCGACCCGTGAGTAGCTCACCGCCGTGTGACACTGCCTGATCGTGCAGAAGTGGCATCAAGATCTTCAGATAGTCACTCATGTGGCGCACCGGGCGGTCGAATGACATGCCCCACATTCCTTCGACGACGGGCTTGTGGGAGAGCCCAATACCGAGGTCGAGTCGCCCGCCGCTCACCTGATTCACGGTAAGTGCCTGTTGGGCCAGCGCCATGGGGTGCCGCGGATAGGTCGGGACCACCGCCGTACCGATCCGAATATTGGGTACGGATTGGCTCACAACGGCAATGGCCGTGAGGGCGTCCGGACCGAAGATCTGTGGCGTCCAATACGACGAGTGGCCCTCGGCCGCAGCGGCAGCGATGTCGGCCTCGAGCCCTGCGACAGTGTCGGCTGAGCCAAATAGTGCAATGTTCATTGGGTGATCCCTCGAACGGAGTGGGAGGAGCGGATTTGTTCTAGGCCTTGGCGGCTGAGTAGGGGAGCCAGGTTTGGGCGTCGAAGTCGTAGAGCTTGCAGGTGCTGGTGGCTCGGCGATAGTCGCTTAGCCTGATCGGGCGCTGCTCGACGTAGTCGGGAAAGCCGTCGGCTATTGCCTTTGCAGCCACTTTGAGCCGGTAACACGGGATGCCCATATCGACGTGATGGGGTAGATGCACCATGATCGAATGAAACACGAGGTCGAACCCGGGTGGCCCCCACAGAATCGTGGTGCCTTCGACCTGGCCCCGGAATCGATTCCATTCGCGCCGTTTCCACCAGCGAATCTCGGGCGAGATGTGGTGGACGTACACGACCCAGCCAATGCACTGGGTGAAACCAACGAATGGCACGACCACGATCTTGACCCAGAGCCAGATGCCGCCGAGGCCGCTGAACGCCAGCAACATAGCTAGCACGACGACGGCGAACCCGATGACCAGCGCCTTGTCGCGACGCATCTTGTTGCGCCATCGTGCGGGGGGCGGAAAGCGCATCATCTTGTTCCACCACACGTTGCGAAGGTAGTAGGCGCCAGCGCCGAAGAAGCTCCATTCGATCTTGTGGAGAGCGCGCCCGAACTTGCCTAGTTCTCCGTACTGGTCGACGGTCAGCGGATGCCAGACGAAGTCGACGCCCTCTTTGAGGGTGTGGCCGTGATGCACCCGGTTGTGCCCGTAGATCCATAACTCGACGGCGTGCAAGGACGGCAACATGGTCACTCTGGAGAACAGGGCATTGAGGCGCGCAGAGGCGAACAGCGCACCGTGAGCGGCATCGTGCCCGAGGACGAAAAGGGCCGCAACAATTACGCCTGAGGCGATCCACAGCGGAACCAGCAGCAGCGGGTTGTTGGTTGAAAGTAGTCCCCAAATGACGAGCCCGTATAGACCGAAGTCGCGCCCGATGAGCCCGAAGGCCCGGTAGTTCGATTGCTCGTAGGCCGCAGCAGGAATGATGTCTAGAACCGGCTTGAGCCCGGTGGGCGCGCCCTCTGCGGGTGCATCAGCGATAACGGGATCGATGTCGGCGCTCGTCACAACTTCCTACGTTAGCTTGGTTCGGATCGATCGCGACCATCGAGCCGATTAGGACCCGCACACGCCGCACTGGCTTGATCAGCCCAAGAACTCGCCACTGCCTAGGTCGGAAATTGTTGTTGCGTACCGGCTGAATATTGTCTCTATAAGTTCTCGGCCACGCTCATTGAGGGTCTCAAGATCGGTCTCTAGCGCGCCAGTCACCAAATAGCCGAGCAGCACCAGACCACACGCTCGGTAGTCCTCGCGACACTGGGCCAAGCTGTAGTCGGTGACCCCGTTGGTTAGCAGCACAGTGTGGTAGCCCTCGATTAGCGCGTCCTGGTGCTCACGCCTCGACTCCGGCGATAAGTTCCCGCCGAGGAAGTACACGACGTCCCACATGGGGTTGGCCTTGAACGGAAGCTGCCAATCCAGCACGGCGAGCGCATCGATGCCAGGATCATCGCCGAACATCATGTTGTCGAGGCGATAGTCGCCATGGATGAAGGTGTGGGGAAGCCTGCCAACTCCGGCGGCGATCATGGCCTCGTAGTTCTCGCCGCCACGGTCGGCTAGTGCTTCGATCTCGGGCGTGACGAGGTAGGCGAATTCTTCGTGAAACTTCTCGAGCGACCCCAGGTATGCACCCTTCAGAATATCGAAGTACGCGCCGTCGGTGGCCGGCAGCCATGACGACATCTCGTCTAAGCGTGGGTGCGACCACCAGCGAGCGTGCAACCTGGCCACCGTGGACAACGCGTTCTCGGCTTCGGCCAACGAACATGAGGCCAGTTGGTCGCCTGGTCTCATCGGAGCGAGATCCTCGAGCAGCAACATGAAGTCGGTGCCGTTCGCGGCGTAGTTGTGGAAACAGTCCGGGATTCGAATACGCATCTCGGGCGCAACATCGCGAAAGAAACCTGACTCCTTTTCGTACAACCCGAGCATCAGGCCCATCGACTTGAAGCCTTCGTTGGTTGTTGGCGACTTGGCGATCATTGTCGTCGTCGACGATGCGCTCGGCGAATCGTACGTCAGTGTCAGCCTGGCGACCTCGCCTAGAAATCCGACCCCCTCACCGATCACTTCGGCCTTGACGCCGGTGACGGTTGCGCCGCCTCGAACGTCGTCGCTTAGCACGCTGTTGAGCCACTCGGCGGTGATTTGGGAAGTCTCCAGGGCTGGTGCGATCACCGGTCTATTTCCAAAGTCGTTCGCAGATATCGAGCCACAGTTGGGTTGTCAGTTGGAGCGACTCGGTGTCGATCCGTTCGTTGTGACCGTGGAACCGGTTCAAGAACTCGGCGAGGGGAACCTTGTTGCTTAGCAGGCCGGCGCCGTAGGCCTCAACGCCGCGACGACGGAAGAATCGGGCATCGGTCCCGCCGGTTACGAGGCTTGGGATGACCTTTGCATCGGGGTATGCAACCCGCACAGAGTCGCCGATGGCGTCCCACATTGGGGTTTCTGTCGAACTGAACGGAGTTCCGTCAGGCATCTCGTCGAAGACTCGGGTGATGTCGACAGATGGCAGTAGCTCTGGGCCGATGATTTCGGCCAGGTACTTGTCGACGTCATCTTGGGTCTCGCCGGGCAGAATGCGAATGTCGACCGACAGCGTCGCCTTGTCGGGCACGGTGTTGAACTTGTCGCCGCTGCGCAACATGTTTGGGCTAAAACTCATGTGGCAACAAGAGTGTAAGTTTCGGGCCAGCCCCGGTGGCAACTGGGCCAACGCGTCGTCGATCTGGGCTGGGTCGAGCAAACGATTCTCGGTTGCTTCGTCGAGCCCTAGCGCCTTCACTCGATCGGCGAACATCTCATCGAGGTTTGGCGCAACGTCGAAGGCTTTGAGCCTGGCGACAATTTCGGCGGCCTTAATGAGCGCGTTGTCGGTGGCGTATGGCATCGACCCATGCCCAGGGGTGCCGTGGATAGTTAACCGGCGGCCAGCCGACTGCTTTTCGCCTGTTGTCATCAGAACTGACGTGCCATCGCGGCCAAATGAGGGCGTGCCTCCGTACTCGGTGAGCACATAGTCGCAGCGGACAAGATCCCAGTAGTCCTCGACGATCGGCTTGGCACCGTAAATGCCGCCCGCTTCCTCATCGGCAACTGCGAAGTAGATGATGTCGCCCGGGTATCGCTTGCCTGACCTGACGATCTCTCGGAACGCCACGGCCATTGAAGCTGTGAGGTTCAACATGTCGACCGCACCACGACCCCAAACCTCGCTCACCCCGTTGGAATCGGTTATCAGCTCGCCGCCGAATGGGTCGTTGTTCCAACCATCGGGGCTAACCGGTACGACATCGGTATGACCCATCAGACAAAGATCGGGCGCGTCGGCGTCGGTGCCGCTGTAGCGGGCCACCAGTGAGCTACGTCCTGGCAGGACCTCGATCATCTCAAAATCGACACCGAGGCCATCAAGCTCGTCTCGAAGAAGTATCGCGTTGCTGTCTTCGTGGCCCGACTCGGGGGTTCCCTCGTTGACACACTGGTTCCTGATGAGCTGCTGGAGCAGCTCGACAGTTTCGTTCGTCAGTGTTTCGATCGATGTACCCATAACGGCCCCCTGGATCAGCTGATGTCCAAGCTTCGCACATTGTGGCCACTACCGAGCAGTCGACGCCCGAGATGGCTACTCGATCGTGAGGCCTTCGAAGTCTCCGGCATTTCGCCATTGCTCGATGTATTCGAAGAAAGCGCCAGGCCCATCGGGATATCCGAGCGTGTTGAGGATGCCTCGTCGACCAGAGTCGATGCCCTCGTTGTTGTAGTAACCAGGGGTGCAATCGGCGGCCCCGCCAAATCGACGGCCGCCCTTTTCCAACATGTCGACCCAGTCGGTTTCGGCCTCGGCGGTTACCTCGACCGTGTCGGCTCCGATGGATTCGACGTGGCTGACAATTGTGGCAATGGTGTTGGCTGTGTCGGACAAGTTGGACGGAATGTTCGAGATGAGGTTGGCCCCATGAGCCGGGTTCACAAGGAACATGTTGGGGAACCCGTGTACGTGGATTCCGTGCATGGTGACCATACCGTCGGACCAACGCTCCGAAAGCAACTGGCTGTGCCGGCCTGTTACCTCGA
>JAADHX010000264.1 GCA_013151655.1 Actinomycetota bacterium | reverse complement strand
CATGACGGCAACCGCCTGGAGTTCTGGTCGGCTACTCCCGAAGACGGGTGGACCTTCCGACTTGATGACGTGAGCGCTAGGCGGGTCGAAGTTGAGTTCCGCAATGTCGATAGCGGTGAGGAAGCAAAGTTCACGGTCGAGTTGGAGGGTTCGAGCCTCAAAATTACGAAGGGCCGATAAACAGTGACTGACGATGCTGCACAGCGACTAGCTGCACTGCGGGCGAAGAGAAACGCGGCCGCCACCGATTCGGTGTTCGCGGCTCCGCCATCGGCGGCTCAATCTCCCAAGGATTCGAGGCCGACGCCGACATCGACGCACACAGCGGTAACAGCGAGCCCCGGACGCTCGGCAGCCGTAGGGACGGCTCGAGCCCGTCTTGTTGTCGGCACGATTTCGGGCGTGGGTTTCGTAGCGACCATTGCCGCCATGGGCCCGATTGTCACCGATTCCGACGGAGAAGTAGTTGAGGCAACCGGGACCATCGATCCCGCCGCCAAAGCCGCGAATACCGCTGCATCTGGGTCATTCGCCGATGCTCAAGCCCCTGTGGTTGACGTGATTTCGAACTACATCTACGTAGACGCCAACGGCGACCCGTTAAGTGAGGCTGAAGTCGCGGCGCTGCGCACTGAACCTCTCCCTTTGGCAGCACAGGCTGATACGTCTGCTCCTGATGCAGTTGTTGCCGCAGGACCGACAACAACCGTTGCCCCTGTCGTGGCGGTGCCAACCGCATCGACGCCGGCGGCTCCGGCACCTGTGGTCACGCAACCGCCTGCTACTGCGGCTCCGGGACCTGTGGTCACGCAACCGCCTGCTACTGCGGCTCCGGCACCTGTGGGGACCTGTGGTCACGCAACCGCCTGCTACTGCGGCTCCGGCACCTGTGGTCACGCAACCGCCTGCTACTGCGGCTCCGGCACCTGCGGTCACCCAACCGCCGCCTCCTCCTCCTCCTCCTCCTCCTGACACTGCTCCACCAAGGAGCGGGTCCAGTGGCTGAGAATCTGATGCTTGAAGAACAACGATTTAAGGCAATGGGTTGCTCATGTCGGGTTGTAACTCGCGGAAGCGACGGGGCTGCTCTCGAAGGTGTTCGTTTGGTTCGCGAGTACGAGGCTCGATGGAGCCGGTTTATCTCGAGTAGTGAAATCTGCGGTATCAACGCCCTTGCTGGCCAGGTAGTTGTCACTTCTCCAGAAACGTTCAACCTCATTGCGCTTGCTGAGGCGGCGCGGTCGTGGACCAAGGGTCGTTTCAACCCGTTGATGCTCAGCCAACTAGAAGCCTCTGGCTACTCGCGCCGCTGGTCCGAAGGAGTTAGCGACGGGTATGCCGGCGGTGCGACGCCCGGGACGAATCTTGCGATCGATCTGTTCGCTTCTGCCAATGCGGTCGTCCTACCGAAAGGCCATCGATTCGATCCGGGCGGTATTGGCAAAGGCTTCGCCGCTGATCTTGTGTGTGCCGAACTAGTTCGTCTCGGCGCAACAACTGTGATGGTCGACCTCGGCGGTGATCTCAGAGTGGCTGGTGATCCTTGGTACGGAGATCAGTGGCGTGTCGAGCTGGCCGCTCCACAGCAGCGCCGTGATAGTGCTGGCTGCCTCACGCTGGCCGAGGATGGTGCTGTGGCAACCAGCAGTGTTTTGTCGCGTCGTTGGCGGTCGGGCGGGCAAGCGGTTCATCACCTTCTAGACCCCCTTACCGGCTTGTCTTGCGAGACCGATCTGTTGACGGTCAGCGTTTGTGCACCTACTACCTGGCAAGCCGAGGTTGCTGCCAAGGTCGGCCTACTAGCCGGTTCTGTCGGCGTCGCTGCTGAACTTCGGCGGCTTGGTGTCCACGGTGTGGCTTTCACCAGAGATGGGAGTCCAATCTCAACTCGTCGGTCAGCGATGGTGTCCTAATGGAACTGAACGAACAACTCTTCTGGTACGTCGCTCGATCAGGTGGAATAGTCGCTTGGGCCCTGATCACGTTGTCCGTGTGCTGGGGCCTGATGTTGTCGACACGCGCCGCGGCCAAGGCGACGCAGGCCGCGCGGGTTCTCGACATGCACCGCTTTCTTGGTGGATTGTCCATCGTCTTCACTGGTTTGCATGTCGTTGGTTTGGTCGGTGACAACTATGTGCAGTTCGGATGGAGTGAGGTGCTCGTACCTCTAGCCAGCGACTGGAAACCAGGCCCGGTGGCTTGGGGTGTCATCGCCATGTACCTGTTGGTCGCGATCGAGTTGACGTCGCTCCTAATGAAACGTCTACCTAGACGCGTGTGGCGCGCCGTGCACCGGTTGAGCCTTCCCTTGTACGCGTTGACGACGCTGCATGGCATTCAGGCCGGAACCGACGTGCTCAACGAGTGGTACCGGATCGCGATGTTTGCCTCGATCAACGTTGTCGGGTTTCTCTTGGCGCTGCTGGTACTGGCTCACAAGAAGACCAGGGATGCCAAACCAGCGGCCGCGTCTACCAACGCCTAGAGCAGTTTCTTGTCGCCCAACGATGTCGACCTCCTAGATGAGCCACTACCTCGTGTGCCTTCCATTGACCCGCACGAGGAACCGGCGCCGAAAGCTCACCCGACCATGTCGGCTGGTTGCGTCTCGTCGATGGCGCTAGCAGGGCTGAAAACTGCGATCTGGTTGTCTAGTGGCGTTTGACTCCGCCGTACTTCAATCGAGTGTCGCTGATTGAACACTGGGTGTTCTCGGCATCCCACAGATTGGTATTCTGGAGCGATGGCCCAACTTGTTTTCCTCAACGGGCCGCCGGCTAGCGGGAAATCGACGCTAGCTCGACGATTCGTCGACAAACGACCGTTGGCTCTCAATCTTGATGTTGATGTGGTTCGGGCAATGCTCGGAAGATGGTTGGAACAGCCACTAAAGGCCGGGCAGGCAGCGCGTGCGGTTGCGTTGGAAATGGCACGCACACACCTCGAGTCCGGGGGTGATGTGATCGTGCCCCAGTTTGTTGGTCGCCCCAACTTCATCGACCAACTAGCCGACGTTGCCGCCGAGACGGGTATCCGGTTTGTCGAGATCGCCCTGATGTTGGACAGAGAGTCCGCGCTTGCTGCATTCGAGGAGCGAAGCCAGAACCCAACTACTCAGAGCCATGTCGACGCCATAGCCCTCACGAACCTCAGCAACGCAGCCGATCCAGTCGGCGATATGTACGACGCGTACCGACGGCTGATCGAGAGTCGTCCACTGGCCAGGCGGATCGAGGTAACTCGGGGTGACATAGACACCACGATGCTGAGCGTAGAAGCCGCGATTCAGACATGATTCGTGATGTAACTGCGAGGTGCGTGGCGACAAGGCGAAGGCAATGCTGAAGCGACGTCAAGGGATTTCGGCGAGTCCTTGAATTTGGGTGTCGAAGTTCCGTTGGTTGTGTGAGCGGCCGAAACCTTCGGCTCGAGTCATGGAGAAATTCGTGGGACGCAAACCCGACCCAGAGCGCAGAACAGAACTGCTCGATGACGTCGTTGCGTACTTCCTCGAGCACGGGATTCACCAAACGTCGCTCCGCCCGCTGGCCAGCGGTCTCGGCACTTCGACTTACACGTTTGTGTATCACTTCGGGTCCAAAGAAGAACTGGTCAGCCAGGTCCTTGCCGCAATCGCTGAACGCCATGCGGTGGCCCTTGAACAGCTTCCAGACGGCTCGCTCGATGCCATGATTCGCGGCTACTGGGAGTGGAACCTGGTTGACGACTGCCTTCAGCAGGTGCGAGTGGTGGCCGATGCTCGCAGCCTCGTCAGGGTTGCGCCAGATCTGTATCGCCCATTCCTTCGATCGATACGATCGGCGCTCGAAGTGCGGGTCGCTCGTCACCTCGAGGCCGAGGGCCGCGACCGCGCCGATGCGCCTATCGTGGCTACAGCTGTCGATGGTGCTCTCACCGATGCTGCTTCACAAGAAGTGCCACTGCTCGACGCCAGCGCGGTTGCTAAATTGTTAGATCGGGTCGCCTGATTTAGGTAAACGCGATTAGATCCGAGGCCGTTGGAAGAAGCGCTTCGGACGGATCGTCGATGGTGCCGTTTGTTAGCCAGATCTTGGCAATCAACGTCGGTCCGGCTTGTTGAATCTCAAAGGTTCGGCGGGTTCCAAGCACACGCAGAGCATCACCTTCCCGAACGAGCCCCGAGACCGACATCATGCGGGCTTCGAACACTGGAAGTTCCTCGGCGGCGCTTATGGTGTTGTTGTATCGCAGCGCGATCAGAGTGAATCGACCGTGCTCGTCGATCCCATCGCCGACCAGCAGCGCATCGGGGCGTAACAGCAGGTTCTCGGCTCGCCGCTGATCGGACAAGTTAACGACGAACGCCGAAACGCTCGGCGAAATCACACCCGTAAGCAGACCGGCATCGTCGGCTACCGCGGCTAGTGATGCCAGGTCGCCAACGTCGGCGAGGCTTCTGGTGTTGCCCGTCATCGCATCGACCACGTCCTCGATTCCGCTCGTCCACCGCGCCCAGCCGAGACGCCCGCCTTCTACTGCTAGTCGACGATTGTGACCGACCGACCGGGTTGGGCTGAATCGGTCGAAGTCGAGGTCGAAATCGATGCCCCAACTATGAATCGTCGTATCGCCGTACGTCTCCGTCGTGAGTACGTCCGACCAGTACGGATCGTTCGTCACTGCCTCGGAGATGGCCACTTTTTCGAAATCTCCGACTGCGACGACGATCTCCAACGCACCGATTCCTGCTGATGCGACCCTGTCGATATTGCGGTGGTCGAACCCGAGTTCGGCTCGCAGCTGGTCAGGAAAGGCGCTGCGACCGAATGCCGACAGCGGACCGCTCGGGACGATTCCCGCCCCCGATGCAAGCTCGCCCAGATAGTCGAACACGGCTTGGTCTCCCGCGTTGGGGCCAGGGCGATCCACCTCAAGAGTGATTGCGGCGCGTTCTAGGTCAACGACAGTAATCGGCGCCCATCGAGTGTTGGACGTCTCAGGGATCGAGGCCAGAACCTGTATCCAGCTGTCGGCCGGTGCGGCTGACCAGTCGCCCACAAGGTTGCCTTGGTCGATTGGTACTTCGGCCCCGGGCTCAAGATGCTGGGCCTCAAAGCTGGCGACTGGTATCGGGGCGACTACTCGTGAACCGCTCCCGCCAGTGGTATCCCCAACGGTGGTCGTGTTGTGGAAGGCATCGGTTGCCGTGGGGCTCGTCAGAGTCGTACAAGATGCGGTAAGCAGCATGGTCGCGATGACCGTCGTGGCCACGCGTCGATGAACCCCAGGCATGAACGTCAGGGTCGGCCGCGCTTGGGCCAAGGCAAGCGATAGTCTGGCCTGGCGCCAGGTGCGCTCGCCCACCCGAATCTCGGTAGTGTCCCCGCTAATGCTTGGCGATGACTACCAGTTTGTATCGCCAGACCCGGCAAGGCCATGGCCAGGGGTGGCTCGCGACATCGTGAGCTGGCGAGAGGGTCTTGCGCTGCTTTGCGACGGTTCGTCGATGCAACTGGACTCACCAGCTGCTGTGACCGATGGGGTCGCGTCTCTGCTCACTTTCCCTGTAGCAGCGCTCTCGCGTGCTGAGGCGATTGTCGATTGGTTTGACGCGGCCTACACGCAAACATCGGCTGGTGGTGTGGTTGTTGCCGAAGAGCCTGGTATTGAGGCAACGTCGGAACTTGAACCCGTAACAATCACACCAGATCGGGTGGTTCTGGCATCGGTCGAGATTGCAGGCGCCTCGCTCGATGTAAGGGTGGTCGAGATGTCCGCGCGACAAGATGCGGATGCCGACAATGTCGCCGTCTCGGGAGAGATCATTGTTCCGGTATCGCTGCCAGACCTGCACCAAACCGCCAGCCAGTCGGGCTGGGAAGTCCTAGGCCAATGGAGCGACTGGGACGGCCAACCGATAGACGATCGGTGGCGAATCGTCGCGTTTCGCAAGCTTCGATGAAGCAATGAGGCGCCGGCCTCGCCCAGCAGTTTCAGAGAAATTCTTTCGTTTCGGGAACCGCGGGCGACATTCACATCGTCCGACTATGTGAACGACGATCCTGGAGGTCTACGATGCGTCGACTAATAGTGGTGTTTCTCACCATGACGCTTGTGGCTGCGGCCTGTAGTTCCGATGGTGACGACGCGGCACGTCCACCCGGTACCGACAACCCAACCACAACCCAAGCTGGCCGAACTATCAACTTAAGCGAGGGCATATCGCTTATCGCAGCGTTGCAGCCATTCGATACCTGCCAAGCGTTTCTAGACCACGCCCAATCCAATGCTCTCGACGCTGTTGGGCCCTGGGGCCTAGGTGGTGGTGGGTACCGCCTCGGGTTCGACACTGATCTTCCCGTCCTTGAGAGCCAAATGAGCGACTCGGCTTCCGAACCGGTCGATACGGCTACGGCGACAACAAGCGCAGCTCAGGTTTTTGCTGGGTCTGACGATGCGTCGCGAGACCTAGCCGAAGCTGGGACCGATTTCAGCGGCACGAATGTGCAAGAGATCGGCATAGACGAACCCGACCTGGTGAAGACCGATGGTTCACGCATGTTGGTCTTGGCCCAACAGCAACTCCACCTCATCGACGTTTCTGGCGACTCGCCCCGGCTTGTCACCTCGATGGCGATACCGAGCAACGTGTGGGTACAGGACATGCTCCTTGAGGGCGACACCGTCTTGCTTCTGGCCGGTACGAACACCTATGAGGTTCAACCTCTGGCCGCCGCTCGCTCGTCGCTTAGCCCTGGCGGCTCCGCGGTAACAACTCTCATCGAGGTCAGTGTCACCGACTCGTCGCTGACGCTCGGGAACCGCCTCCACATGGACGGCTCGCATCTAAGTGCTCGCCTCATCGATGGTGTGGCCCGAGTGGTTGTCCAGTCGGGACCAGTCGGCTTCGACTGGGCGTACCCAGATTACGGCGGTTCTGGTCTGCAAGCCGACCGCGAACAACAAGATGCTGAAGAGGCTGCCGAGGAAGCCAACCGCGAGATCATCATGAACTCCACCATCGAGAACTGGCTTCCCTACTACGTGCTCGAGACCGCCGCCGGTTCGACCATCAGCGAAGGAACATTGGTCGAATGCGACCAGGCCTACTATCCGGCCGAGTTCTCTGGACTCAACATGCTGAACGTGGTCACCATTGACCTCAACGGTGGCGGGCTGTCTACCCCCAACGCAGCCGCGGTCATGGCCGACGGGCAGACCGTCTATGCCAGCACCGACTCGTTATACGTGGCTACCACCGAATGGGTCGACTGGTGGGCTCTCGAACAGGCCGCGCAGACTGGCGTTGCCCCAGATGCTCCGAACGTGACGACGTCGATCCATAAGTTCGACATCAGCGACCCCACCCGTAGCACCTATGTTGCTTCTGGCGAGGTCGACGGCACTGTGCTCAACCAGTACTCACTATCTGAACACAACGGTTTCCTACGCATTGCGACAACGCACGAATCGGTCTGGTGGGGCGACCAAACCACCGAGTCATCGAGCTCGCTCTACGTGCTTGAGACCGTGGTTACGCCCGATGGACCGACGTTGGCTGTAGTTGGTCAGGTGGACGATCTCGGCCGCGGTGAGCGCATCTTTGCAGTTCGTTACCTCGGCGACATCGCCACGATTGTCACGTTCCGCCAGACCGACCCGCTTTACACCATTGATCTGAGCAACCCGACAGCGCCCGTCGTTGTTGGAGAACTGAAGATCAATGGCTACTCGGCCTACCTGCATCCAATTGGGAACGACCTTCTCCTTGGAGTTGGCCAGGACGCAACCGACGAGGGCCGAATTCTGGGCACCCAGGTTTCGTTGTTTGATATCTCCGATCTTGCAAACCCGACACGGATCGCGAAATGGACATTGCCAGGCGGGTCTAGTGACACCGAATGGGACGCTCGAGCCTTCTTGTGGTGGCCCGCTGAAGAGCTTGTGGTCATTCCTGTTAACACCTACGGGTGGAACGAAGTGACAGGCCAAGAAGACAGCTTCTTTGGTGCCATTGGTTTGCGAGTGAGCGACGGGTCAATCACCGAGCTAGGCCGGATCTCCCAAGCCGAACAGATCACGGTTACGGAGTGTTGGGGCGAGACAGGCTGGTCCTATGAACGTAGGGCCGCCGACGGCACCATCCTCGACTCCGAGAGTTACGACGAAGGCGATTTCGTCGAAGGTAGTGACGACGTCGAACCCGCCGTCGATGCGATCGCCGTCGACGACTCTGCCGATCTGGAAGTCCCGTCTGAGGTTGACGCCCCACCGGCGCCAGATCAGATCGAACCTGCGCCGCCTGTGGTCGAGCCTCCCGGACGCGAATGTCAGACTTGGGTCGAGGCCGATTGGCAAGCCCAGATCCTGCGCACAGTGGTGGTTGGCGACCAGATCCACGCCATCTCTGAACGTGGGGTACTAACCGTCGACCTGTCGAGTCTTGCCGAATTGTCGAGCATCCGGTTCTCACCAGCCCAGCAGTAGCAGTAGGAGTTCGCGCTGGCACGGGCCTCGTGGTTGAATGAGGCCCGTGCGCATCGGACTGTCTCTTGCATCTCATCACCTGGTCGACGAGCCTGCTCGTGGTGTTCAGATAATGATCGAAAGAGCGAAGGTCGGCGCCGCTGCCGGCCTCGACTTTCTTTCGTTAGGCGACCAGCACGTAACGCCGACGCCCTACTTCCAGAATGTTCCGATGCTGGCTCGTCTGGTCGCCGTATGGCCCGACAACCCAAAGCGACAGGTCGGCTGTTTGTTCTTGCTTCCGTTGTGGCACCCGGTGCTGGTGGCCGAGCAAGTGGCGACATTGTCGTCGCTTCACCCAGGACGGTTCATTCTCCAAACCGGAATCGGCGGCGGAGCCCACACGTTCGCGGCTATGGGTGCGAGCCTACGGACGCGAGGCCGAGACATCGACGAATCGATACGGATCATTGATGCACTGCTGGCCGGCGAAAAGGTCGACAGCGAACGATTCGGTTTGAGCCGCGCACGGATCTCGCCGGTACCGGAAAAGCCCGTCGAATGGTGGCTAGGCGGACACAGCGATGCCGCCCTCGACCGTGCGGCGCGGCTAGGAGCCGACTTGTACATAGGGCCTGGCAGCATCGAGTCGGTTCGCGACATAACCGAGCGGTTCTCTCATGCCTGTGATCGTCATGGCACCAGTGCCAACCGGGTGGTGGCGAGAGCCGATGTGATCGTCGCCGACAGGTCGGTAGCAGCCATCGAACTTGCCGAGGGTATTTTCGACACTGGCTACAGAGGCATGTCGATGGCGGACGTTGTGGTTGGCGACACCGCTACCGTGAGCGCCCGGTTTGCGGCTTTGGCTGAACTCGGTGTTACCGACATCGCCGTTCGACAGATGCGTGTTGATCAACCAGTGGCTCTGCGGTCCATTGAGTTACTGGCCGAGATCCGGGCTCAGCTCGCGTGAGGTTGTTGGGTGTGGTCAGCGGCTACGGCATCCTTGTGCCCTAATGAGTCACGTTCAATGGGATCAAACCCCTAACCTCCGTCGTCCCATCATGTTGGTGGCTTTCGAGGGCTGGTTCGACGCAGGCGAGTGCGCCACCACGGCTCTGAACTGGTTGGCTTCTCGACACAGCGGGCTTAGGGTCGCCAGCATCGACCCAGAAGAGTTCTTCGACTTTCAAGAGTCTCGCCCCCACGTTGGTTTCGACGACGAGGGCAAGCGCGTAATCGAATGGCCACGGAATGAGATCGTCGCCGCGTCCACCGCCCCAGACCACGATCTCTTGTTGCTAGCTGGCGTCGAGCCAAGGCTGAAGTGGCGAACGTTCTGCGACTCACTCGTCGAAATTATCACCGAGACCTCCACAGAACTTGTGATCACCGTTGGTGCGATGGTCGGCAACGTGCCACACACCCGCGCCCCTTCGGTGAAAGGAAGCGCATCCGATGCCAGGCTGGCCGAACGTCTGGGCCTTGGTCGTCCGACTTATGAGGGGCCCACTGGGGTCGTTGGCGCCTTCCACGATGCACTCGACCGGGCTGGCGTTCCGGCCATCTCGATCCGAGCCTCGGTGCCTCATTACGTATCTGGGCCCCAGAACCCCAAGGGTCAACAGGCTCTTCTGCGAAGGCTTGAACACCTCACGGGAGTTGAGGCCGAGGCCGACGAACTCGATGAGGCCGTGTCGGAATGGGAACAACGCGTAAGCAATGCGGTCGGTTCCGACGAAGAGGTTATGTCGTACGTAGCCAGGCTCGAAGCCGAAGCCGACGCCAAGAGCGCCGACGAAATAGACGGCGACGAGCTGGCCTCAGAGATCGAAGAGTTTCTCCGCGGCGACCCTCCCGCTGACAGCGGCGACGTCTAGTCGCCAGCAACGGGTTAGAGAACGTCGGTTGCTTGCTGTCGAAGCCAATGATCGGCCAGAACTAGTAGGGCCATGGCTTCGACCATTGGTACGGCTCGCGGCAGCACGCACGGATCGTGGCGACCCTTGGCGGCGAGGGTGACTGGTTTGTTGTCGCGGTCGACCGTCGACTGTTCTGAGCTGATTGTTGCTGTTGGCTTGAACGCCACCTTGAACTCGATAGTCGCTCCGTTGGAGATGCCTCCTTGCACACCCCCGCTGCGGTTTGTCTCGGTGGTAGGTCCGTCTGCGCCCGGAACAAAAGCGTCGTTGTGCTCTCGCCCGGTCATCAATGTTCCGGCGAATCCAGAGCCAATTTCGAATCCCTTGGTGGCAGGCAACGACATCATCGCCTTCGCCAGGTCGGCGTCGAGTTTGTCGAACACGGGCTCGCCCAGTCCTGCTGGAACGTGTCTGGCAACACAGGTAACAGTGCCTCCCAAAGAGTTGCCGTCGGCGCGAGCTGCCTCGATGGCCTCGGTCATCGCCACGGTCGCTGTGGTATCGGGGCAGCGGGTTGGGTCAGCTTCGACATCGTCGAGAGTGACGGTTGCCGCATCGACTTTGGCTTCGATGTCGCGAACACTCGACACCCACGCCAGGACCTCGATGCCGCACGTCTTCGCCAGGAGCTGGCGGGCAACCGCTGCCGCGGCTACTCGGCCGATTGTCTCGCGAGCGCTAGCTCTTCCGCCACCCTGCCAGTTTCGGACTCCGTACTTCGCTTCGGTGGTGAAGTCGGCGTGCGATGGCCTGAAGAGATCTTTCATGTCCTCATAGGCGCCGGGTCTTGCATCCAAGTTGTGAACCAACATCGCGATCGAGGTCCCTAGTGTCTGACCTTCAAACAGGCCAGACAAGATCTCGACGCGATCGTCTTCGTTGCGCTGGGTAACTAGTCGACTTTGACCTGGTCGCCTGCGGTCGAGATCGAACTGGATGGCCTCGAGATCGAGTTTGAGTCGAGGGGGGCAACCGTCGAGCACCACTCCGACCGCGCCGCCATGGCTCTCACCAAATGTGGAGATTCTGAATAGTTGCCCGAAGGAGCTTCCTGTCACGTTGGTCAACGGTACCGCCAAGTGGATACTCGTCCATAGAGTTGGACGAACTGCGCTGTGGTCGTGACCTCGGCCGAGCTCAAGTACCTTCAACGGGGTGCGTCACTGTTACGACTGCGGCCAGCCGAGCGCCGAGGCCAATGGCATACCGACCTGTGCCCAGCATGGGCCCCTTTGGAAGCTTGTTCAGCAGGGCCCGACCGCTAACGTCATAGTCGAGCGCGGCGACCTGATCTTGTTGGCTAAGCGTGGCCTTGAGCCGTGGTACGGCCACTGGTGCATTCCTGGTGGCTTTGTCGACTACGGCGAACACCCAGAAGACGCGGCTAGGCGCGAACTGATGGAGGAGGCCGGCGTTCGAGTCAGGCTCACCGGCTTCTTAGGTATCTACGTAGCGCAGTACCAGCGACCCGGCGCTATGGACTGGATTCAGAACACGGTCTATGTCGGCGCAACCGATGATGAGCCGGTCATCAACGACCATGAGATGCTCGACGTTGGTTGGTTCGACCCGAACGATCTCCCTGATCCAATGGTCCCCGCTCACCTTGTTCGGCTGGCCGACTGGTCGGCGGGTCGGGTGTGGCGTTGGACTGATCAGACCAGTGCCGGAAGTTTCGAACCGGGTTGAACATTCGATGACCGCGCTTTGCCGTCGTTCGGTGCGCCGGTAGTCTTGGCGGATGGCCGAACCGCCGCGTGACGCTCCCAAGTTGTTGGGGGTAGATGAGACTTCGGCGGCGCCGGATCTTCAAGTTGAGCCGGCGCTGCGCAGGAGCGCGACCGCCGTTATGGTGCTTCTCGGCGGCGCTTTGCTTGTCAGTATTGTGGTCACGGTGTTCGGTGGAGACCAAGCGTCGACTGCCGATGAAGGCGCCGAGGTCGTCACCGACACATCGGTGGCCGATACCACCACCACAGCCGTCGACCAGCCTTTAGTCACGGTGGCTGTGTCATCAAGTTCTTCTACTTCGTCCACGAGCTCAACAACTACCGCGGCGCTCCGCGAAGCTGTGCCTGTAGGTGAAGCTTTTGCAGCCAACCCTCCGGCCGGCCTTTTGGCCGTCTGGCATATCAACAACCCTGCTGTCTACGTTCTAGATCTTGCCGGTGGGTCGGTCACGGTCCTCAACCTCGGAGAGATCCAGGTGGACGGCATCACGACGATTCGTGGAGTTGGTGACCGGCTAGTCATCGAGAGCACCGGCGGGATCTCTTGGATTGCGCCAGATGGCACCTTCGGAGTGCTCAGTCCAGGCGGCGAGGTGACAGCTTTCGGCGACGATGAAGTCTGGATCTCGCAGTCGTACCTATCGAACCAACAGTTCGCGCCAACGCGGATTGGGTTTGACGATACCGTCACCGAACTCCCGCCCCTGCCCCCGGGTTCGTCTCCGTTCGGCTACCTCGACGATCGGTTGGTTGTGGGTGGCGGTACTTCTGGCGGCGTATATCTTCATCTCGGAGATGAGTTCAGTATTACTGCTCCCGGGGCCCTCCTGAGTGCTGGCAACGACGTGATGCTCACCCGCGCTTGCGGCGGGACACTCAACTGTTTCTTGCGGCGCGAACTAGTCGGAGGAGGCGAACCCACAACGTACGAGATCGGCCCCGAGATCGATATCGACGGCGTGTGGTGGGTCGACTTACCAGTGTCTCCTGATGGCGATGCGTTGCTGGTGATGTCAGCCGAACTCGGGCCCGTCCTGTGGGATCTCCTCACCGACACCCAGATCACGGTCCCCTTACTCCGGGGCCGCAGCATTGCCTGGAGCTCCGACGGCGAGTGGCTGTTCATTTCTGGGTCAGAAGAGATCATCGGAATTCACCGCGGGTCTGGTGACGAGGTCAGGATTCCCGCCCCTGGCGACGAACCCTGGGGCAACCTCATGTCGCTTGCATCTATTAGCAGCGGCTGACATCGACACTCTCACAGCGGTACCTTCAGTGAGGTGAATGCTTTCGATTTGCTCGATGAGTGGCCGGTAGGCCGAGTTGTGGCAGGGGTGATCCTGCCTGATGGTTCTACGCAGCTCTACGGTGATCCCGACGATGTGTTCGAATTGGCCTCGATTACCAAACCGCTCACCGCCCTAGCGACCCTGGTTGCAGTTGAAGAAGGCATAGTCGGCCTCGACGACCGGTGCGGGCCTCCGGCTGCGACCATCCGCCATCTCTTGGCTCACGCAGCTGGCCTCGCTCCCGACCAGAGGCGCCTGCTTACCGAACCAGCTCGCCGACGCATCTACTCAAACTCGGGTTATGAGATCGTCGCCGATGCCGTAGCCGCGGCATCAGAACTTACGTTTGAAATCTACTTCACCGAAGCCCTCGTTGAGCCACTTGGGCTCGTCAACACCAAGCTCACCGGGTCCCCCGCGCACGGCGCTTACAGCTCGGTTGCCGACTTGCTCATCGTTGCTGGCGAACTACGCAACGACTCGCCTCGCCTGCTCGCACAATCGACCATCGACGAGATGTGTACGCCTACGTTTCCCGATCTTGCGGGAGTGCTTCCGGGCTACGGCATTCAGGACCCGAATACCTGGGGGCTTGGCTTTGAGATCAGGGGCCTGAAGCGTCCCCACTGGACTGGTTCGTCCAACTCCCGAGAAACGTTCGGACATTTTGGTCGCGCCGGTACGTTCTTGTGGGTAGACCCGGTTGCTCGGGTCGCGTGCGTTGTTCTAACTGATCGTGAGTTCGGCGACTGGGCCAAGCAGCGGTGGCCAGCGTTTAGTGAAGCAGTCCTACGAGCCTGAGCGGCCCCTTCGACAACACCTGAGTGTTCGTTAAGCAGCCCACGTCACGTCACTTTGTGACGAAACTGTGACGATTCCGCGGCAACGTGCTCAAGTGTCTCGCCCGCTTTGCCGATTGTTACATCACACCACCTGTGGCGGGCTTACCCCTTGCTTTTGGTGGTTTCGTATCGACGGGGCGGCTCCGAGCGATGTCTGACCAGTAAATGAAGTTCGTGTCTGTTACAAACTATTGACAGCGCGGGCATGTTGAGGGAGTAGAAACGTGGATCGCGCTGACGCATTGCACTTGTTGCGACGCACTGGGTTTACCGTTCGAACAGCCGAGCTAGATGAGATTGCCGGTCTGACTCGCGCGGTAGCCGTCGACCGTTTGCTCGACTTCAGCCCCAACACTGGGCCTGGTCCGTCGCCAGAGGTCAACAACGTGGAGGGCAAACGCTGGGAGCAGATCCGCGACTTGCGGCTTTGGTGGATCGACCGCATGCAGACATCGCCACGTCAGCTTCAAGAGAAAATGGTGCTGTTCTGGCATTCGCACTTTGCCACCTCGGCCGATACTGGTTACTACGCCTATTACGCATGGGACCAGAACTCGCTCTTTCGGGCCAAGGCTGTCGGCGACTTCAAGTCGTTGGTGCATGAGGTGTCCGTTGGGCCAGCCATGCTTGTGTACCTCGACAACTACAGGAACAAGGCTGGTAACCCCAACGAGAACTTTGCGCGCGAGCTGCTCGAGTTGCACCTTCTCGGCCCCGAAAACTACGACGAGAGCGATGTTCCAGAGGTTGCAAAAGCCTGGACCGGATACATGCTCGACGAAGAGAAGTACGTCCACGAGTTCCACCCGCAGCATCACGACTATCGCAACAAAACCATCTTCGGGATCACCCGCGACTGGAACGGCCCGCAAGTAATCGACGAGATACTAACGGGCTCAAAGAGGACGGCATCAGCCCGGTTCATCGCAAAGAAGCTGTTCGAGTATTTCGCCTACGCCGATCCTTCCAGCACCGTCGTTAACCGTCTGGCCGACGACTTCATTGCTGGTGGACATCAGATCTGGGTTCTAGTCCGCAACATATTGCTTAGCGACGAGTTTTGGTCAGCCGAGGCCCGTAAGGCCATGGTGCGAAGCCCGGTTGAGTTTGTGGTGGCCTGCATGCAGGGCGCCGGCAGCAGTGTTGCCGAGGCCAGACCCGACTGGCGACTCAAGACAATGGGTATGGAACTGTTCGACCCGCCGAACCCATCGGGCTGGCAACAGAACGGGTTCTGGGTGTCATCCACGGCCCAATGGGCCAAGGCCGATTTCGCCAGAAATGTTTCGTGGAAGGCAGTCAAACGCGATTTCCTGAGTCAGATCGAGTTCCTCGCTGTGCCGGAGGCTGTAGCTATCGCACTATCGCTCTTTGGTGTGGAGGACGCGTCTCCAACGACCAGGGAAGCCCTTGAGAACTACCTCTATGCCGAGCGGGCGACCGACGAATGGCCTCAGCACGCAAACCTGCTGACGCTCACGATGATGACGCCCGACATCCAGGT
>JAADHX010000405.1 GCA_013151655.1 Actinomycetota bacterium | reverse complement strand
CGACAAAGAGCCGGTCGAGGCTGCGCTCAACGAGCTCAAGGCGATTCTCGAAGGCGAAGACCTCGACGCCATCAAACAAAAGACCGAAGCTCTCGGCCAGGCCAGCCAGGCCTTCTTTCAGAAGGTCTACGAACAGGCTGCGGCCCAGCAGGAGAGTGCCGAAGGGTCAGAAGGCGAAACCGCTGGCGACAACGACGACGATGTAGTCGACGCCGAGATTGTGGAAGACGACCAGTGACCGATGCCGACAACGCGGCAGCTGGCGATAACCCAGCTGCCGCGGGGGCCAACGAACAGGCCCCAACTAGTCGGGTTGGCGAAGGTTCGGGTGCACAACCCGCGGCCGAAGGCCCGCCCGGCGAGCCCACTCAGTCGGTTGCCGACATGACCGTCGAAGACCTTGTGACGTTGCTCGAGTCGACAATCGTCGAACGTGACGAATACGTTGCCACCGCGCAGAGACTTCAAGCCGACTTCGACAACTTTCGCAAGCGCTCGGTTGCCGAATCGGCAGCTCGGGTCGAGTCTGGTCTCGGCCGTCTGGCCGAAGCACTGTTGCCGGTGCTCGATGCATGCGACGCCGCCATTGCTCATGGCGACGAGTCTGCTGGTGCCATCAGAAACCAGCTGAGCGCAGTTCTCGAACGTGAAGGCCTCGAGCGTATTGTTGCCGTGGGCTCGCCGTTCGACCCGAATTTGCACGAAGCAGTGATGCACGAAGCAGGCACCGCCGAACCGACAGTCAGCGAAGAGCTACGAATTGGATATGTCTGGAAGGGCAGAGTTCTTCGAGCCGCGATGGTCAAAGTCGCCGGGTGACCAGCCAGAAACAAACGACGCTGAAACAACCGAGGGAGGAGGTACGAGATGACAATGCAACGTGAATGGTTCGACAAGGACTACTACGCAACCCTCGGAGTGAAACCTGGGGCCCCAGCCAAGGAAATCACCAAGGCCTACAGAAAGCTTGCTCGTACCCATCATCCAGACTCCACAGGCGGCGACGATTCCAAATTCAAGGAGATCTCGGCCGCCTACGGAGTACTTGGCGACGACGACACCCGCAAGGAATACGACGAGGCCCGCCGTTTAGGTCCCGCGGCATCCGGTTTCTCCGGTGGCCCGTTCGCTGGCGGCCAGTCCAACTACGACGTACGTTTCGACGACATGTCCGACATGGGCGGCCTCGGCGACCTTTTCGGAGGTCTCTTTGGCCGCCGAGGCGGTACCGGCGGTCGCAACCCAGGTATCCGCGGTGTCGACCAAGAAGCCCGCCTACATCTCGGATTTCTCGAAGCTGTCAATGGCGTAACCACCACCGTGCACCTCACTTCGGATGTGCCAACTGCGACAGGCATCGAGCGACGCACCCGCGAAGTCAACGTTCGCATCCCCACCGGAGTCGACGATGGTCAACGCATCAGACTTCGCGGCAAGGGTGGTGCTGGTCGAAGCGGTGGCGAACCCGGCGACCTTTACGTTGTCGTCGACGTGCAACCACACGAAATGTTTGGCCGTAAAGGTCGCGACCTCACCATCTCAGTTCCGGTTACGTTCCCAGAAGCGGCCCTTGGCGTCACCGTCAAGGTCCCGACGCTCGACGATTCGACAGTGTCAGTGAAAGTGCCAGCAGGCACCCGGCCTGGCAAGACATTCAGAGTTCGCGGCCGTGGTGTCGAGACTCGCAAGGGCAAAGGCGATCTGCTTGTCACCATCGATGTTGTTGTTCCCCAGCAACTCAGTAAGAAAGAGCGCGAAGCTATAGAAGCACTCGCCAAGGTAACCGACTGGTCACCTCGCGAGTCGTCCGAAGCGCCGTAGCTCCAGTACAAGCCCGAGCCAATCCTCGACTAAGGAGGCAACAGATGGTTACCAACGACCAGACCAGAGCGGTGTATGTCATCTCCGTTGCCGCCGAGCTTGCTGGAGTGCACGCGCAGACTCTTCGTATCTACGAGCGAAAAGGGCTTGTCGCTCCAGCTAGAACACCCGGCGGCAGTCGCAGGTACAGCGACCGTGACATCACCTTGCTCCAACGGATCCAAGAACTCACAACCGATGGAATGAACCTCGTCGGTGTGAAACGAATTCTCGAACTCGAGGCCGAGAACAAACAACTTCGGTCCGAGATCACCAAGATCAAACAACAGGCCAATTCGGCCATCGAAGCCGCGCACCGCGAGCATCGACGCGACCTTGTGCCGCTACAGCAGGCTGTTGTTGTCTGGGAAGCCGCCGAACGCGACACGCGCCGCTAGTGACTATTGCGTGGTTGTTTCTCGGGGCTCTCGCTGCCGCGATTCTCCTGTTTTCGGTTGCGCTGTTCGTGTCAAGGCGGATTCTCAAACATCGTCTCGCGAAGGTAGCGGGGCCATACCTGGTACGGATCGGGTTGCCCGGCGGCCGCGGACGAGACGGAGACGATCTCGACACCACTTTCGACACTCTTGAACAAGCTCGTCAGGCCGCGACCGCAGCCCTTCTGACCCATGAAGACAACGCCGTGGTCGCTTTCGTGTTGGGCCAACGAGACGATCAGCAATGGGATGTCATCGATCGGGTCGACGTTCTGACACCCTGACTTGTTTCGCCCAACATTTGGCCACATAGTCCGTCGTAGGTAGATAGTGTTTCGCAACGTCGTACTGATCGACGTTTGGAGAACAAGTGCCTGCATCCATTGCAGTTGGCACCCAGTGGGGCGACGAAGGCAAAGGCCGTGTGGTCGATGTCGTTGCCAAAGAAGCCACCATGGTCGTCCGCTATCAGGGCGGCCACAACGCCGGCCACACGCTGGTAGTCGACGGCGAAACCTTCGCCCTACAGCTGATTCCTAGCGGAATTCTGTACGACTTCGTTACGCCAGTCATCGCCAACGGAGTGGTAGTCGAACCGCTCGTCATGCTCGCCGAGATCGCCACACTTGAGCGCAAAGGCGTCGATTGCAGCCGGCTCAAAGTGTCGTCGCATTGCCATCTTGTAATGCCATATCACCAAGCTCTGGACGAGTTGAGCGAAGCCAGGCTTGGCGACGCCAAACTCGGCACAACCAAACGTGGCATCGGTCCAGCGTACGCCGACAAGGCCGCCCGCCTCGGTGTTCGCATGGAACACCTCGACGATCCGCCCACGTTTCGCCGGATGATTGCCGCGGCTCTGTTGGACAAGAACCCAATCCTGCGAGACATTCATGGCCACCCAGGTTTCGACCCAGACGAACTAGCGGACCACTATCTGACCGAGATTGCGCCGAAGGTTCTGCCCTATGTCGTCGACACCGTCAGTTTGGTTCACGACGCACTCGAACGAGGCGAGCGGCTTCTATTCGAAGGGGCCCAGGCGACGTTTCTAGATGTCGACCACGGCACCTATCCCTTTGTTACTTCGTCTAATCCTGTCGCTGGGTTTGCCACCGTGGGCGCTGGCGTTGGGCCAGGCGTGTTCGATCAGGTCATCGGAATCGTCAAGGCATACATCACCAGAGTCGGTAGCGGACCATTCACGACCGAACTATTCGACGAGACTGGCGACAAACTGGTGGAGATCGGCCGCGAGTACGGTGTCAACACCGGCCGTCGCCGTCGACCCGGATGGTTCGATGCGGTCATGGTTCGCCAAGCGATCCGGCTCAACGGCTGCACCGAGTTGGCCTTAACCAAGCTAGACGTCCTCGACACGTTCGAATCAATCAAGGTGTGTGTCGCGTACGAAATCGACGGAGTCGAGTTTCGGTATCTTCCTGATCGATTCACCGATCTTGAGAAGGCGAAGCCGGTTTATGTGGAACTGCCCGGTTGGCAACAGGATTTAACGAATCTGCGCGAGGTCGCCGATTTGCCCGATCTGGCGGTTAGCTACGTCGAGTTCCTAGAAGACCAGCTTGGTGTGTCCATACGCCTGGTTTGTGTGGGCCCAGGGCGTGAGCAATACATCGTGCGCGGACCATGAGCCCGCCGCCGGTTGTGATCGCGAATGTTCTCGCCGACCGGTACGCGAGCCAAGAAATGGCGACGCTCTGGTCGGCGGAAAACAAGGTTGTGCTCGAACGCCGCTTCTGGGTAGCGGTGTTGGAGGCCCAACACGACGCTGGGCTCGACGTTGGGCCTGAGGCAATTGGTGCGTACCGGGCCGTTGTCGAAGACGTCGACCTTGTTTCTATCCGCCGCCGCGAAGAAATCAACCGGCACGACGTCAAGGCTCGGATCGAGGAGTTCTGCGCCCTGGCGGGCTACGAGGACATTCATAAGGGGCTCACCAGTCGGGATCTCACCGAGAATGTCGAACAGCTACAAATCGTTCGGGGTCTCCATCTAATCCGGGGTCGTGTTCTAGCCGTTCTGAAACGTCTCGGCGAACGGGCAAGCGAGTATGAGAGCCTGGTCGTGGCTGGCCGGACACACAATGTGCCCGCCCAGGCCACAAGCCTCGGCAAGCGGTTCGCCAACGTGGCCGAAGAGCTCCTGATCGGTCTGGAGCGACTCGACGGACTTCTCGAGCGCTACCCGCTGCGGGGTATCAAAGGACCAGTCGGAACTCAACTCGACCAGCTAGAGCTTCTCGGTTCGGCCGAAGCCGTAGCGCACTTTGAACACGACATCGCCGCCCGACTCGGTTTCGATCGGGTGCTCGACAGTGTTGGCCAGGTGTACCCGCGTTCGCTCGACTTCGATGTGGTCTCGGCCCTGTTACAGGTCGCTTCTGGGCTCGCGAACCTTGGCTTGATGGTTCGGCTGATGGCAGGCACCGACTCGGTGACTGAGGGTTTCAAGGATGGTCAGGTCGGATCATCGGCCATGCCTCACAAGATGAATACTCGTTCGACAGAACGAATCGGCGGCTTCATGACCATCTTGCGCGGCCACCTGGCTATGGCGTCATCGCTCGCCGGCGATCAGTGGAACGAAGGCGACGTGAGCTGCTCGGTAGTGCGTCGGGTGATGCTGCCCGATTCGTTCTTCGCCGCCGAAGGCGCCTTGTTAACCACGATTACCGTGCTCGACGAGTTTGGGGCTTACCCAGACGTAGTCAGCCAAGAGTTCGAGAAATACCTGCCGTTTCTTGCCACAACCAAACTTCTGGTTGCGGCTGTGCAGCTCGGCGAGGGCCGCGAGATCACTCATGAGGTCATCAAAGAACACGCCGTGAGCGCCGCGCTCGCTATGCGCACGAACGGCACAGAAGCCGACCGAGACCTGTTCGCTCGTCTTGGAGCTGATGACCGGTACCCGCTTGGCATGGCCGAGATATCGAACTTGATCGGCGAGCCAACAGAGTTCGTCGGTTTGGCCTCGGCCCAGATCGCTGCGGTGCTTCGCCGCATCGGCGCCGCGGTAGCTACGGATCCCGAAGCAGCAGGTTTCGTACCAAGACCCCTGCTCTAGTCTCGCCAACTCGCCTCGCAAGGGGTCAGCCAGTAGGCCTGCTGGCTGTTTGCCCGGGACTACCTTCCGCTCTTGGTTTGCTGCGCTCACCGGGCCGCTCGGGCCACGGCATCGCCTCTAAGCCGAAGAAACCACGGAATGTGGCCGATTGCCCACAATTGGCGCGCCGGATGCGGTACCTATAGGCAGCGTCCTGAGTTCGAACCGGGGGCTGGGTGAAACTCCTCGAAGACTGGCGCGTCTTTCTAATCTTGATGACGATGGCGTTCGCCATTGTTCTCACTGGCATTGGTCGGCCCGCAGATGGCCACGCTTCGGCCAGTGCCATTGTGCAGATCAGTGACCCTGTCGACTCTTGGCTTGGTGTTGGCGGCGATGCGAGCGGAGACCTAGTGCTGGCCCGAACCGTGGCTGGCAGCGTTCAGGTCTCAATGTCAGAAGTTGGTCTCGAATTCACTGCCGCGGGTCGAGCGCTTCGGACGCCCAGCATTCCTTGGCCACTGCCCTAGCCGCTTACGAGGCTGCCAGAGTCGAACTCCGGACCGGGCTGACCGAACGACTCGACGTCGTACCGGCCCTCGAGGCGTTCGTGGCTCAGCGTCGTGCGCTTGTGACGACGGCGGCGTCAGAATCGCCCGTCGGCGTGACTGAGCTCGGCTCGATCCAGGAGCAGCTTGCCTCGCTGCCGCAGTCGAGGTTGGCGCCACTGTGGCAAACAACGCCGGTCTCGGAGCGGCTGTCAAGAATCGACAGTGTGTTGGCAAGCGCGTTCTGGGACGTAGCCACCAGCCCGAGGCCACAGCCGTAGCGTATAGAACAGCTACAAAAACGCTGAAGACCCGGGACGAACCCGGGTCTTCGAGTGGTGGTCGGGACCGGCGTCGATCCGGTGACCCCACGCTTTTCAGGCGTGTGCTCTGCCGACTGAGCTACCCGACCGCGGTCCCGACGGGATTTGAACCCGCGACCTCCGGCTTGACAGGCCGGCGTGAACTCCAGACTTCACCACGGGACCAACCGCAGCTCGATGACCACTTTCGCGGCCCCGAGGGAGCGACACATGATGCACTGCCAATTCGTGCATCGCAACCTGTTAACGCGAATTTTCCGGTTCGGCGTTGCCTGGAAGAAACTCCGAACGGATCTCTCCAGGCTCTGGCGGCCTCAGCAAGAGATCCATTGCCATCCAGAAGGTCCGAGTAACTGGGAACAGAAGCAGCGGCGCGACAACGGGAATCGGCAAGAGCACGGCCAACATTGTTCGTATTGGGTACTCGGGGTAGGCCACGACCATCACGACGCCAAGAGCCACAAACATGATGCCGAAGGTAACCATCGTGTTGACAGCAACTGCACCCAACCAGTGGCCCTCGAGGCGCTCGAACTTGAGGTCGCATTGTGGGCAACGTCGCGACATCGTGAACCAGCGCCTGAATAGTCGGCCCTGGCCGCACACGGGGCATTTCACCCGCAACCCGCGAGCAAGGGTGCGTCCTGGGGGCAAGGCCTTGATTTTGGCCGGCGATCGATTTGGCTGGTTCATCTAGGTCTCCTTAGGTTGGTCGCGCTGGCCATCGATTTCCTCCATGAGAACGGACCGCGCCGCTCAGGTCACCCCGGGCGTCCACTTGCACCTCATCGGCCCCTATGTGGATCGCCAGCTGTGAGAGTTCGTTGACGAGAGCCAGAGCGGTGTCATCGGGGTCGTCGTCGGTTGGTTCGCTCCAAGCCGCTTTGCACAGCAGTGTGCGTGACGAGCGGTCGTGCTTTAAGTCGATTCTGGCCCTTGGCCTGTCTCGATGGATGAACGGAAGCACGTAGTAACCGTATTTACGCTTCTTGGCAGGTACGTATATTTCGATTCGATAGTGAAAATCAAACAAGCGCTCGGCCCGAGGCCGGCACCAAACCACCGGGTCGAAGGGGCTAACAAGGGTCGTAATGCTCGTACGCCGAGCGACTGGGGTGTCTGAGAGCATGTAGGCGGGCTCTTTCCACCCTTCGACCGCCACCTCGATCAAAGTACCCTCGGACACGAGATCGGCTATGTGGCCTCGGCAATCGGTGACCCTTAGGCGGTGATAGTCGGCGATGTCCTTGTCGGTCCCGATGCCGAGGTACTGGGTCGCGAGCGTAAGCAGCTGACGGTGGGCATCGGGGCGGTTTGTCGGTGTTCGTGACGCCGCGTCTGGCACGATTCGCTCGATCAGGTCGTAGCGCCTGTCGAAGTTCGGGCCACGAGTTGCGCCGAACTCGCCAGTTCTGAACAACCATTCGAGGGCGAGTTTTGAGTCGTCCCAACCCCACCAGGGCCCCCGCCGTTCGCGAGGTTGATCGAGATCGCTGACGCTGATTGGACCTCGTTCGGTGACCTGTCGACGGACATCGGCGAGAAGATCGGCGTCGGGTGCGGCCCACTTCTGGGTAGTTTCGCTGCGACGCCAATGAAACAGATGATGTTGATCAACTGGAATCACACTCGCCTCGTGAACCCAGGCCTCGACGAGCTCTAAGTCGTCGACAGCTTCGCGAAATAGGTCGCGACGGTGCGGGCCGAGCCTGGCGAACAACACGAGGTGCTGGGTACGGTCCAGCACGTTTACCGAATCGAGTTGGATTAGCCCGATGTCGTCGACTACTCGACGTAAATGTCTGCGATCGACTCTTCCAACCGGGCGAGGTCGTGTGAGGCCGTGCGCCCGCAGAGCAATACGTCGCGCTGTCAGGGCCGAGATCCGCTTTATCGTCACCTGCGGGAGGCTACGCGAACGCCGCACCAGCCAAGGCGACAACAATCTCCTCGACGGTCTCGTCGTCGACGCCTGACCAACGATGCAGGTGATTCCACGTGGCAAAGTCGAAAGCGACATCGAGAGCAGCCAACACCCATTCCGGGCGCCCGGCGGTGCTGATGGCATCGTCGAAGAGATCGGCCACCTGAGCGCGATCTGATCGTCGACCGTCTTGCATTATGCGGGCCACCGTCTTAGAACTCTGTTCGGCCACCAATCCGGCCCGTATGACATCGGCCGCGATACTCCATCTGGTGGCCCGGTGCTTGGCGAAGGCCTCAAGCCGTGCGTCTATAGGGAGATCTCGAGATGGAGGTTCGGTTACGGCCTTCCAACGTTCTTCGCTTCGAGCCGAGACCTCCAAGATCAGCGACTTCATGTCGTCGAAGTGGTGATACACCGAGCGCGTAGACAGTCCCGCCGCTTCGGCCACGACAGCGGCCGTTGGCCGCAGGTGGCCGTTGCCGTAGAGCTGCAACAACGCATCGACGATCGCCTCACGGTTGCGGCGGCCGCGAAGTACGCGCCCGTCGGCCTCTGGTTCGGTCGTCGTCATGTGACTATTTCAACAGATACAGAGCCGCGATGTTCAACTGAGGGCCAGCCGGAGCCTTCTACCGGACAAACCACCACACCGATGCGAGCACTGTGGCGAGTGTCACAACCGACATTGTGATGATGCTTGAACGTGGGACTCTGCCGTCGGAATCGGTCGGCATCCGCCGCCTGACTCGCTGCAACAACCGGTCGGCCCACGCCACATCTCGGGCGAGTATCGCTAGACCAACGGCGACTATCAATATCCCAGGACCAGGACCGACCATCGCTACTACACCCAGCAAGAGTATGGCCGAACCTAAGGCCATTCTGGCCAGGCGAACAATGACGTGACTTCGGGCCGCAGCCTCTGTCGTTTCGTGTTCCCCCGAATCGAACTCGGCATTGATGGCTGCATCACGCCAGGGATGTTTGGCAGAATCAGCGACGTCGTAAGAGTCTTCTTGGATTGTGCTCACCTCGATAGTTCGACTGAGTCTGTCAAGCAGATGTAGTCAGCACAACGACCGCTGCGTGTGGATAGTTCCGAAGGATCTGCTGCCCGGGCCACGCCGCCTGCCGATTGTGCTGCCGATGGCATCTGTACCTTCAGTGGGGTGCGGCTGTGTGTGATCTTTGTAATTGTGGCGCTCGTCGCTTCGAGTTGTTCCAGTGATGGTGTTGTCAATACGTCGGTTGGCGTACCTGCGAGCACCAGTGCGGAATTGCCAGACGACGACGGTGTTCGTCCGGCCGATCCGGCTGCTCTCGACCTGCCTCAAACGGCTGGTACCAGCACGGCTTCGGGCGGCACGACCGACGAGGCGTCGACCACAACGTTGGCACCACCGCCCGCTGGGCCCGGAGGTGAAGGCGTCGACGATCCGTACTTCCCAGGTCTCGGCAACGGCGGCTACGACGTGTCTATGTACGACGTGGCCATGACAGTCGACCCCGACACTGAAGTACTCGACGTCGTCGTGGTGATTACCGCTACATCAACAAGAGAGCTGACCCAGTTCAACCTCGACTTGGCTGGTTTTGAGGTCAGCGCCGTAACTGTGGATGGGATTGCGGCCGAGGTACTTCGCCAAGGCGAAGAGTTGACAGTGGTGCCTGCGAGCTCAATAGCGTTCGATGCCGCGTTCGAAACGGTAGTCACCTATTCGGGTACGCCAACACGAATCGTGTCTGGGGCGACGGTGTCGGCTGGATCGATGCTGGCAGCTACTCCTACGTCGTAAGCGAGCCGTCTGGTGCGCATGGGTTTCTGCCGGTCAACGATCATCCATCTGATAAGGCCACCTACCGCTTAGCCATCACTGTTCCCGACGACCTCGACGTCATTGCCAACGGAACTCTCTCCTCCAAAGAAGTTGGGCCCGATAGCACCACCTGGCTGTACGAACCTCGTGATCCGATGGCGAGCTATCTAGTAACGATCGGTGTCGGCGACTTCGAGTTCGAGGAACTACCTCCGGTTGGTGGCGTCGCGATTCGTAACGTGTACGGACCAAACACCATACGTACCGCTCAGCCTCTGCTCGCGATACAGGGCGAGATGATTGAGGTCTTGTCCGAGCTGTTTGGGCCGTACCCGTTCGAGGCCTACGGAGCGTTCGTAGTTCAGGACAACTTTGGCGGTGCCCTCGAGAACCAGACGCTTTCAGTGTTCTCGGGGAGCATTTTCAGCAACCCGATTCTGGCCGAGCAAATAGTCGTGCACGAGCTGGCCCACCAATGGTTCGGCAACGCACTAACGCTTGCTACGTGGGACGACATCTGGTTGAACGAGGGGTTTGCGACGTACTCGGAATGGCTATGGCGAGAAGCAACCGACCCCGGTTTCGACATAGACCGGTTTGCCGTCGATCACGCCAATCGCGGGCGACCCGTTTGGAGTGCACCGGGCGATCCAGGCCCGACGCAGCTATTCGCGCCAACCGTGTACCAGCGTGGAGGGCTCACTCTGCACGCCATCAGACGCACCATCGGAGACGACGCCTTCTTCGCCGGACTCTCCGCCTATGTCGAAAATAATCTTCACTCCAACGTCTCGACCGATGACTTTCGGCAAACCATGGAAGATGCTTCTGGGCAGTCGCTAGACGAGTTGTTCGAGGGTTGGCTTTACGCCGACGTAACCCCGGCTATGCCCGACTGAAGATTTGCCTCTATCGTCGAAACCAACCCGATGCAGCGAACCTGGAGTTACAAATGACTGAACGAGGTCTCGACGGAAAGGTGATCTTCATCACCGGCGGCGCCCGAGGCCAGGGAGCCACAGAAGCCAGGTTGTGCCACTCGCTCGGAGCCAAGGTAGTGATCACCGACGTTCTTGTCGAACAAGGCCAAGCGGTCGCCGACGAGGTCGACGGCCTATTCGTGCGTCACGACGTCACGTCGCCAGAGCAATGGTCCGACGCTGTCGATGCGGCACTGGACAGGTTTGGCCGCATTGATGGGTTGGTGAACAACGCCGGCGTGTTCTTCATCAAGCCAATGATGGACACCACTCTCGATGAGTACCGAAACCTCACCGAGATCAATCAGACTGGCGTGTTCCTGGGGATGCAGGCCGTTGGCCGGGTAATGCTCGAGCAGGGTTCTGGAAGCATGGTCAATATCAGTTCAATTGCCGGACTTGGCGGCGCAGGAGGTTTTGCGTTCGCGTACACAGCTTCGAAATGGGCGGTGAGGGGCATGTCGAAATCGGCCGCTATCGAGTTCGGACCTCACGGCGTGCGGGTCAACAGCGTCCACCCCGGCATCATCGAAACCCCAATGCTCGAGCAATTCACCGCACTCGGAGATTCATGGCACCAGACACTTCGAGACGCAATACCAATGGGGCGAACAGCTCAGGCATCCGAAGTGGCCGAGTTGGTCGTGTTCTTGTTATCGGACCTAAGCAGTTACTGCAGCGGCCACGAGTTCGTAGTCGACGGGGCCAGAAACGCCTAGAGCCCGAACCTGTTCGGCGACGATGCCTTTTCTCGCCTGTTAGGCGACGATCACCACAGGGGTGCCAAGCGGTACGCGACCGGCAAGCCTTCTGATGAGGTCGTTGTCGGTGCGTACACACCCAGCCGAAACGTCTGAACCGAGTAGCTCAGGGGTGTTCGTACCATGAATCGCAATTTGGCCGTTGCCTCCGGCGTACTCGGTCAGATCATCGGAGTACATGGCCAAACCCAGTGCATAGGGCCCATAGATGGTGGCGCCTGGGGTAGCTAGAACCTCAGAGACAAACGTGAACCCGGTTGGGGTGCGCGAGGCACTCGATCCGATCGCAACAGTGCCCTCGACAACGACGTCGCCAGCCGAATACAGCGCGAGGTAACGATCGCTCAGGTCGATCACGATGAAGAGATCCGTCCAGGTGATCTCGACGTCCTCGAGGCGAAGCCACCCCGTCGACTGGTTTGGGCGCTGGTCCAGGCGAACGTTTACCCATTGCCCGATTGGGTCGCCGACTACCGAAAGGGATTGGTCGAGTCCGTACCGAGTTTTCGCGCTGACCTCGCCAACCGGTTCGCCATTTATCGACGAGTAGACGGTAGCGGTGCGAACCACCCGAGCAATCTTCGACACACCGCTCGGCACCACTTCTGGCCGATACGCGTCCGATATCTGCGGATCGATTTGGGTCGGCGGGCTCGGCGCCGCGGCCACAGCCAAACTGGCACTGTCGCTGGTCGGCGAAGCATCCGCGTTTGTTGAGAGCTGAGAAAAGGCTCCGATGCTTAGCGCCGCCGCGCCCACAAAGGTGGCCAGCTTGGCTACGCGGCGTACCACGTCAGCCGGTGAAATCTGGCACTGTCACGACAGGCGTCACCGGGTCGGCCTCGTCGGGCGGAGGAGGATCGACGTCGACTAGCACGCGCACCTGTGCCTGGTCTGAACCGCATTTGCCGTCGCTGACCCTGTAGATGAATGTGTCCTCGCCCACAAAGTTCAGACCTGGTTGATACGTGACGGTTCCATTGTTGTTATTGACCGCCTGGCCTGAACCTGGAGTTGTCACAGACTCGACTATCAGATCGTCGCCATCGAAGTCCTGGTCGTTGTCGACGACATCGATCGACACCGTCCCACCTGGTTCGACCCACGCCTCGTCATCGAGGGCGAGTGGCGCGTTGTTGATGCCCCCAAGTGCACCGAGGCCGTTGCACGCGCCTGGATCGTCGTTGGCGGCGTTCGCTGTTCCCTGAATGGCAAGCAATCCAGCCGTCACCACAAGGAGCGCCGCGCGAGTTACCGATCTGGGGGCCATGGTGTTCCGTCGGTCATAGACGGGGTGTCGTTGAGGTTCTGAGCCGTCGGTATCAAACACTTACCGAAATCCCGGCGGTCACGCCGCCGGCGTATCCCTCAAGGCTTGGGGAAGAGGTTCGGCGTGGACGAGGGCCACCCGTTGCACGGCGCGGGTCATAGCCACGTATAAGGCGCGCAGACCATGAGCCGTGCCGCCGGCGATACGGGAGGGCTCGACCACAACAACCGAATCGAATTCGAGGCCCTTCGACTCAACAGCGGCCAATACGATGATGTCGAGTTGCTCGCTCGCTTGTGCCGTCAGCGCGCGGTGAAGCTCGTCGGTGTCTTGCGGTGCGGACAGGACGGCAACCGTCGTGGAAGTTCGCGCGTAGTCGATGGCTTGGTCGATCGCTCTGCCAAAGAGGTGAGCGGGCTCGACCGTCTGGACGAGAGGGCGAGCGCCCCCTGCGCGAACCGACGTTGATGGCTTGATTCCGGGGGCGGCTTCCGGAAGCAGAACAGACGCTGCTTCCAGAAGAGCCGCTGGTAGCCGGTAGCCGATCGTGAGCTCAGCGATACGCCCCGCGGCCACGCCCAAATGCATGATGGTGTCTTCCCAGGAGGTCTGGGCGGCAGGTGTAGTGGCCTGGGCGAGATCGCCCAAGATTGTGGCCGAGCCTTTGTGGGCTCGTCTGCCAATCATTCGAAGGGCCATAGCTGAGAGGTCTTGGGCCTCGTCGACGACAATGTGGCCGTAATAGATTCCGGAGCCACCGTTGAGCAGCTGTTCCAGCTCGGTTAGCAACACAAGGTCGGCTGATGTCCACGGCTCGTCGTCGACCCTCGGCGCGTTGGGCCTCGTCAGGGCCGAACGCTCAGCCTCGCTGAACCAAGCTGTCGCAACGCGATCGCGTGTTGGACCCCGTGAGTACATCTGACGCAACAGCTGAGCGTTGCTTTGAGATGGCCAAATCTTGTCTATGACCGTGTTGAAGGGTCTCGAGGCCAGGAGTTGGGTTTGTAGTTCGCTAGCGCGTTGTCTCTCTTCTGGGTGCCGGTCGTGGCGTCGCTCGAGGGCCACTCTGGCGATGGCCTGGCGAACTCCCTCTCTGGCCCGGTTGAGAGGCCCGCCGCGATCGAGGGCAGTCTCGATGATCTCCCGAACAACGTGCTCCTCAACCCGCAGAACGCGATGCCCAAGCGGTGTCTCGACTGACCTGGCCGCGATTCGGTCGGTGGCGAGCGCTTTGAGCACATCGACCATCACAACGCTGCCCTTGACCGTGGCGGCGAGGTTGCTGTCGTCCGAAGCCGAAAAGCGCCGAGGGTCGGCCAGGCCATCGACGGTGAGCTGGGTTACGGCATGTTCGCCAAGGGAAGGCAACACTTGGGCGATGTAGCGAAGAAACCGCTGGTTGGGTCCGATAACAAGTACTCCCTCTCGGCTCAACTGCTCGCGGTGTTCGTACATCAAGAACGCGGCTCGATGCAGGCCGACAGCGGTCTTGCCGGTTCCGGGGCCTCCCTGTACGACGATTGTTTCTTCGATCGGAGCACGAATGATCTCGTCCTGTTCGGTCTGGATAGTTGCCACGATGTCGCGCATCTCGCCGGTTCGCGACCGGCCGAGTTCGGCGAGCAGCGGGTCGGGCACACCGCCACCACCATGTTGATCGGGATCGTCAAACCGCTCGTCGAAAACAGCGAGGACCTCGTACTGCTCAATTGTGTGTCGCTTGCGACCATCGAGCTCAAACGGATCGGCGAAGGTGGCGCGATAGAACGGCGTGGCTACGGGTGCGCGCCAGTCGACCACGTAGGCATCGCCTTCGTCGTCATCGATATGGCGGCGACCTACATAGAACTCGCCTTCAGGCCCGTCGATGGAACCGAAGAACAACCCAGCCGCGTCGTCGTCCATAGTGCGGAGGCGCTGGCGCAACGTCCATTCGGCGACCTCGGCATCGAAGTCATTGGCGGCTTCGGCGGCTTCGGCGGCCGCGGCCGTGCGTTCGCGCATTCGGGCGAGCATGGTGCGGGCGCGATCGTGGTTGATCTGTTCGGTGGCCCGCAGCTGAGCCTGATGATCGCTTGGATTGTCGGGTTGCACTGGTGTCTCCGGTGTCCGGGTGGACATACGTGAGACGTGCGCAGCCCACCGGCCCGTCGACGTCGAGTCGGTGATTGTAGCCAGTGCTCGGGCCCAGTTGTCGCTCTATCGCCTAGCGATTCAGCGAGTACTCATCAGTAAGGCGACTTGTTCCTGACGATGAGTTGAGACGGCCGCTGTCGACGAGTCCGATTAGGTGCGCCTGAACCGACCGTGCCGCGGCAGGCCACAGTTTCGGGCTTACGTGTGTGTAGTGCGTTCTGACCATCGCTTCAATGGTGGTGACCCCTTTGCCTACCGAGTCGACAAGCTGTTGTTCGCGATGACGTCGATGGGCGAGGAGTTCTCGAACGAACTTGTGGGGGTTGCGGATTGGGTTTCCGTGAGTTGGCCAGTAGACCTCGTCATCGCGGTCCAGGAGCAGTTCCAAACTGTCGAGGTAGTGACCCATGTGGCCATCAGGTGGACCGATCACCGACGTTGACCAACCCATCACGTGGTCGCCGGTGAACAGAGCCGAAGTTTCGTGCCATGCAAAGCAGAGATGGTTCGAAGTGTGACCCGGCGTGTGAACCGCTTCGAGTGTCCAACCCGCGCCGGCGATGGTGTCGCCGTGGGCCATTTGTGTGTCGGGTCGGTAGTCGAGGTCGATGCCACCGTCGCGGTGATTGCTGTGCGGGCTCTCGGGATCTGAATCGTCGTGCGCCGATTTCTTGGTCCCACTCGCCAAGTCGACCTCCCTATCTTCGTCGACGCCGAAATCGATGATGTCGGTTGGATCAGGTTCGGGAACTTGCGGGTGAGGGCCGCAGCCGACCACTGTTGCGCCGACTGCGGTGGCGAATCGCCTCGCAAGCGGTGAGTGATCTCGGTGTGTGTGCGTTACGGCGACGTAGTCGACGTTCAGTCCGGCCGTCGCCTTGAGTAACCCGTCGTAGTGTGCGTCGAGCGCGGGCCCCGGATCGATCACAACCGCGCTGTCGACCATTCCAACGATGAAGGTTCCAGTACCACGGAACGTGAATTTGGATGGGTTTCTAGCTACGAGACGTCGGAGGTTCGGTGCTACGTGCTGGAGCACAGAATCTTCGCCATCAAAGCCAAGATCAAAGTTAATGGGCATCGCTGCCATCTTTACCCATGTCTCAAGTAAATACCGACTCACCGGCGTGGTTCGTCACTCTCCGTCGTCTAGGCTAAGCGAGCGCGGATATAGGGAGCGGTCTCGTGGCGGGAAAAACCAATCGAAATATTCTCGCGGCGATGCTGATAGGCGCGGGGGCATTGCTCGTTGCGGTTTCGCCAGTGTCGGCCGACGACGATGCGGCGGCAGCATGCGTCGATGTTACTTTCGACTTCGACTCGCTCGGGCAGGGTGCACTCACAAACAACAACCCCACATTGGGTCCCACTCCCATAGCGATCGGTGCTGGCACCTACGACATCGAACTCGTCTCCAGCGATCCCACCCATGGCCCTGGCCTTTTCACCGACCAGACCCACGAACAGTGGTTCTTTGTCCTCGACTCCGGCTACGCGAGCCCGGTCACTCCCGATATTCCGGAGATAGATCTTTCGCTCACGGTGGTCGTTACCGGCGTCACCTTGTCGGCTTCGACAGCGATTACGGCCGTGTGGTCAGGCCAGGCGCCGTCCTCGGACAGCGTGCATGCAGCCGTCACCTTCAAGTGCGCCGACACTGTCGTAACCGTTGGCTCAACTACCGAGGCGCCGACCACGACCGCAGCCCCAACGACAACTGTAGCCCCAACCACGACCGAGGCGCCGACTGCTACGACAGCGCCAGGAACAACAACACCGGCCCCGTCAACCACAGTGCTGCCGGTGACCGTGCCTCCCACCGTCGCAACGACAACCACAACGGCATCGACCTCGACGAGCCAGGTTGTTGTCACTATTGCCCAGGCCGAAGACAACATGCCTGAAGACACCAACGGCGACGAAAACCCAGACCTAGGTCTCGACGGCGAACTGGCTGCAACCGGTGTCAACCTGAACCTCGCCCTTAGTGGCCTGTCGCTAATAGCGGCTGGCTTTGCACTTGTCATTTCAGGTGCCATGGTCGACGACCGACGACGGCTCGCCCATATCCGCGCCTAGTCGGTGACCGACTTCGAGCTCGCCATAGCTGCCGTTGTCGAATCGACTGAAGCCGGCGATGTCATGACCTACGGCGAAGTTGCCACCGAAGCTGGCAAACCGGGCGCGGCGCGAGCAGTCGGAAGTTTGCTAGCCAAGGGTGGCGTCGACTGTTGGTGGCGAATCGTCACCTCAACCGGGCGACTAGTGCCCGGAATCGAATCCGAACACGGTCAGCGTCTCCGCTCCGAAGGAGTAGAGATCCGAAACGGACGCGTACCAATGCGCCGCAGACCCGACACGTGGATACCCAACGACGTCTAGCGTTCCTCAGTGGCGCGGGTCGGAACTAGCGTTCCTCTTTGAACATCACGTGGCGGCGCAGGACGGGATCGTACTTGCGAAGCTCGATGCGCTCGCGGGTGTTGGTCTTGTTCTTGCGGGTTACGTAAGTAAAGCCGGTGCCCTCAGTGGACTTCAGCTTCACGATCGGCCGCTTATCTGACTTACCCATTAGATCTTCACTCCACGACGGCGCATTCCAGCAAGAACCGACTCGATGCCGTACTTGTTGATGGTCTTGATGCCCTTGGTGCTGACGGTAAGGGTTACCCACCGCTTCTCGTTGGGCACCCAGAAACGCTGCTTCTGAATGTTCGGACGCACCCACCGCTTCGTACGACGGTGTGAGTGTGAGACGTTAAAGCCCGTCGTGGGCCGCTTGCCCGTGACTTGACAGACGTTGCTCATCGCTAAAGACCTCAATGTTTCGAAAGGCGCGGGCCACGAGTAAAACCGAAATGGTAATACCAACTGGCACCGGAACTACTGGCCAACCTATGGCCACGCCGACGTATCAGGCTACCAGAGGACTCCGTCACTGCACCAGGGAGACTTCAAAGCGCACTCCGAGCCCGCCTGGGACGCAAACAAGCGACTAGCCGACGGCGTGGAACTTTCCACCACGGGTGCCCACATAGATCGTTCCGTTCCACACTGCTGGCGTCGACTCGATGCATCCGCCAAGGTCAACCGACCAGATCTGCGGCGGCTTAATCGTGGTATCCGATACATCGAATGCCCTTAGCTGACCCGTGCAATCGCCTTGGATCAGCACGTCGTCGACCACTACAGGCGACTGCCATAGTGGCCCAGACAGGTTGAGCGTCCAACGGATCTCGCCCGAGTCCCGATCTATTCCGAGGACGCGGCCCCCGTTCGTTGGCACGATTACTAAGTCTCGATGGAGAGCGGCGGTGGCCCACACCCCACCGTTCAGGTGGGCGCGGTCGGCTACCGACCAGATCAGTGGATCTTCCGCGGTTGGGTCGAGTTTGATGATTTGGCCAACCTCTCTAGCGCGGGCGAGGCCGCGCTCGTACTCAACCCCGACATACAGGAATCCTCCTTCGTCGATGACAATTGTGGCGTCGACATCGTCGCCAACCCAGTATCGAAACACCCGCTCGGGCTCGCTACCGACGGCGAGATCGGTGATGTCCCAGCCTTGAACTAACCCGCCTGAGTTGGCGAAATAGATGGTGTTTCCGCTGATTGCCACCGAGTTTTCGATCGAGACGTTATTCCCAACCGCGCGAATCAGCTCGTCATCCCAGCCCGCGGCATCGAAAACGATTTCGGGATCGACAGTGACGAATCCGTCTGCGTCGTAACCGCGGTTGAGCCTCACGATGTGGATGCGCGAGTTTTCACCACCAACAAACAAGTAATCGTCAATGACCAGCGCCGCGCCATCCCAGTCGTCGTTCCACTTGGTGGGGCTCACATCGGTGGCGGCGAGACGCCACAGTTCGACGAGTTCGTCGCCGCGGTCCCAGGCGAGGGCCCGAAAGAAGTTGTCCCTCGAACCCGAGTAGATGATCGGGAAGCCATCGGGGTCGACGGTGACACTTCCTTTGATGATGTCTCCGGTGACGAAATCATCGAACTCGCGCTCACCGGAGTCGGCGTCGAGCACGTGAATAGCACGGTCGTAAGCGCCGAACGCCACCCACGTGTCGTCACCTACTTCCCATACCGATGGTTGACCCGTCCAGCCAGACCCGCACCAAGTCTTGGTCTCGCCTCCAGACGTCGACAGGGAACACATCGATCCTGATTCGGGAAACGACCAGAGGATCGACGGGGTTTCCGCTATTGGCCCGGAGCCATAGAACGTCCGCGTGGGTGACCCTCGGAATGTCAACACGCCAGCCACAGTGTCTCCGTACGGGACTCCAACGAGCGTCGGGTCTACCCACCCGTCGTACAGAGTCGTGGTTGTCGTTGAGGCGGTAGTCGTTGTGACGAGAGTTGTCGTCGGGGCCGCAGTGGCGGTTGTAGTTGGGGCCATGGTTGTTGAAGTGGTCGTGCTGCTAGCTACCGTCGTGGTCGTTTCGACCGGGGCGTTGGCTCGTTCGGCTGAACTGTTGGTTTCGTTTCTCCACCACACCAAGCCAACTGCGCCCAGGATCCCGGCCAACAACAGACTGGCTAACACCGACTTGCGTAGCAGGGACGGCGAAGCGTTTGAACTATCGGCGCTTCCCATGGGCGTCAGCCTAAGTCTCAGTCCACCGATTTGGTTGTTGGTGTGTAGTGCTTCGGGTGGCTTGGTGACGGCTTGGGTGGCGGTGGGGTTGGGTCAGGTCCCGGGGGAGAGCCCCACCCCTTCGAGTTCGGCGAGGCAGGTCCGGTCCCAGCCGCGCGAGCTCCAGGGAGCGCTTCTGGACCCGGAACCAGGAGACGATCTCGTGTTGCCGACGGAGCAAGACCCGTGGACACGTCCGGACTACCAAATCAACTTCTGTTCTGCGGGCGGAGATGTCGCGTTGTGCCGCCAACCCAATGTTCCGTGAAATCTGATTGGGGTCGTCGCGGCGAGCTTCGGTTCGGCCGCGGCTGGCGCCCGGGCCGCCTCAACGAACGTGGTGCCACGATCGAGGAGCCTCCTTGTCGCACCCTCTCGGGCAAGTCCAGGCAACCCTGTGCGGGTTCGGGCCCAGGACCGGAGCCAGAACCCTCGCCGAGATAGGTGACCCCGGTGGAGCTACCGGCGTCCGGCTTCCGAAGCTGCGTAGCCGTCGATCTCGGCGTGAATCCGACTTTTACGGTCGGCTGACGCGAAGCTGGCTTCGACCGAGTTCCTCGCCATTTCGGTGAGAGCCTCCTTGTCGAACCCGGTATCTCCTGCCACGGCCAGATAGTTGTCGCCGACGTATCCACCGAAGTAGGCGGGGTCGTCGGAGTTGATGGTGACCATCAGACCCTGCTCGAACATTGCGGGTAGAGGATGTTCGGCGATACTCGCAACGGCCCCGAGCTTCACGTTCGACAGGGGGCAAACGGTTAACGGTACGGCTTCGTAGCGCAGCCGAGCCACTAGCTCGGAGTCCTCCATCGCGCGGATGCCGTGGTCGATTCGCTCCACGTGCAGCAGGTCGAGGGCCTCGCGCACGTACTCCGGAGGTCCCTCCTCTCCGGCATGGGCGACGGTATGGAGCCCTTTGGCTCTCGCTCGGGCGAAGACCTCGACGAACTTGGAGGGTGGATGGCCGACTTCGCTCGATGCGAGGCCGACGCCGAGCAGTTGTTCGCGGTACGGCAACGCCTGGTCGAGAGTGGTCATTGCTTCGTCCTGGCTGAGGTGTCGCAGAAAACACATGATGAGCCCGGTCGTGATCCCGAGCTGCTCCTCGGCGTTCGCGCATGCAGCGCTGAGACCTTCGACAACGGCGCCCATCGCGACGCCGCGGTTCGTGTGCGTCTGTGCGTCGAAGAAGATCTCCGCGTGCCGAACGTTGTCAGCCGCAGCGTTCTTCAGGTACGCGGTCGTCAGCCGGTAGAAGTCGTTGGCGTCCTGAAGCACTGCCGCGCCCTGGTGGTAAATGTCGAGGAAGTCCTGAAGGCAACTGAACTCGTACGCGGCGTGTAACTCGCCGACCGAGGCGTAGCCGATGGTTGTGGCGTTCTTGGCTGCAAGCTCGAACATCAGCTCCGGTTCGAGCGTGCCCTCGATATGAACGTGCAGCTCCGCTTTCGGCAGCCCACGGATGAAGGACTCCACATGTGCTCCTGTCGCAGTATCAGTGGCGCGGAGCGTATATCCGCCGCCTCGGGATCTTCAACCCAAAGGCGTCTGACCCTTGCACTGGGTTGCAGCGACCGTGCACTGCCAGTCGTACCGCCGGGTCCGCCAGGCTCGGTTCGCGGGCGCCGCTGATGTTGGCGTCGAGCCAGTTTCCGATGTCGGGGTGGCTCCGCCTTGGCGACTGTGTGGCCGATCTACAGCGACTCATCTCGCCCGACAATCACTAGACCATGAGCGTCGCCGCCTCGCGGCTCGCTCTGACTTCGAAGGTCTTCTCCCATACCTGGGTCGGTCATGGTTGCTCCGTTATCGGGTGCACTGCGAGCTCGACGCAATAGTTGTCTCCGCCGGTCCCTGCGTGCGAGTCGATTAGTTGTCGTGTGAGCTTGAGGTAGTCGCGGATGAAGGCTGCTCTGGCGGCTTCGTCGGCGAAGTTGACGGTCGCAGCGACGGCCGCGCTTGAGATCGTCTCGCTGTCGAAGGCAGCGCTGTCGAGCAGCTCCGCGGCCTCGTATAGCGTTTCGATGAAGTTGCCCTTCTGGTGGGACTTGATCGCGACGACGAGGCTGGCGGCCGACCCGGGCGGATCGAGCGCACCGAGAATGGAAACACGCAGCGGGTGCGAGACTGCCTGGAGTCCCTCTTGCGTCGAGATGGTCAGGACACGAGGCGCCATGCCGCTCGTCCTAGATCAATAGACTCGTCTAGACAGATTTACTATTCGCGTCGGTTTGGTCTGGCTGGGCGGCTACCAACTCCAAGGCGACCTCGAAGACATCCTTGTTGCCCTGGTTGAGGGCTTGAAGTTCTTCGTCGGTCATCGGGTCGAGGAATCGTCGTCCTCGTGTGAGCTCATCCCACACCACGAGTAGGGCAACGGCCGAGCGGTCGAAGTGCTCGGCGACACTGAGCGTCGTCGCAGCCTCCATGTCGACAGCGAGAAATCCCTCGGTGTGCCATGACTCCATCATCTCGACTGTCTCGGCGAAAAGAGAGGAGAATGTCACATGTTTCCCGACGTGAACAGTGCGACCGCGCTCGACCAGTGCCCGGGCGGCCTGAGCTACCGACTCGGCAGTGGCAGAGGTTGTCGCTCCACGACCAAAGAGGTGGCCTACTCCGTCTTCGGAAACGACCTCGTCGGGGATCACAATGTCGCCCGGTTTGAGTTCAGGCTGAAGGCCGCCGCAGGTTCCGATCTGGACTGAAAGGCCCGTTCCGAGCAGGCTGAACATGTAGATGACCTCGACGGCCCGAGCAGCCCCGTAGGCCATGCAGAACACGACCTTCTTGTCCTGCCACCTGCCCCAGAACAGGTCCGGAAACCCCAGCTCTCGCACTTCGCTGAGGTAGTTGAGCCGCCAGGTCTGGCGCTCGTGTCTCCACCATGAACCCTCCACGATCACGCAGTCCGGAATCTCGTTCTCGGAGAGTTGCAATCCATCGAGCCACTCCGAAGCTGTGACTTCGAGGATTGAGCGAAAGTTAGTCATGGCCCGTTCGGCTCCTTGGGCTGGGAATCTCAACCCACCTGCCCGTCTGGGCATGTGAGGTTGACGGTCGGGGAGTAGAGAGGTAGGTTCGTGATCATTCGACCACGTAGTGTTCATATGAACACTACGTCCTTGGAGGACAAGATGCACGTGTCCAGATCTGGATCTAGATCCCTGTGACGAGACGCCGCGAGATCACACTGGATCTCGCTCAGCACCGCCTGTGCGCGCGTACGGCCAAGCTGTACTACGAGTCGGAACTGACCCAAGCCGAGATCGGGGAGACTCTCGGGCTGTCGCGTATGAGGGTCAACCGGCTCCTGACGCTGGCCCGGGATTCCGGTGTCGTCGATGTGCGGATCACCAGCCCGAAGGAGCCTTTCGGCGAGCTGCAACATGAACTTCTTACTGCACTTCGTCTGCAGGATGTTCGTATAACTCCGACGCCGCCGTCTTCAGATGCCCTTCGCTCAACTGTGACCGCCGCTGCGGCTGGCTGGTTGGAGGAACGCCTCGAAGTGGGGCTCGTTGTCGGACTCGGCCTTGGACGAACTGTTGCGTTGTTACCTGAGGCCTTCTCTCCGAGGGGCTCCTTATCTTGCACCTTTGTCACCGTCGAGGGTGTCGGTACGTCGCCAAACACAGGGTTCGCGGCCTACAACGTGACAAGCCGACTGGCCGATGCGGTCGGCGGTACAGCGGTAATCGTGTCGGCTCCGACCTTTGTCTCTGACGCGAACCTGCGAGATCGTCTGCTGTCTGAACCATCGGTTTCGGCCACGCTCGATGTGGCCCGCGGTGCAGATGTCGTCATCCAGAGTGTCGGCACAGTCACCGACGACGCGTTGCTGTATCACCACGGAACGTTGGACAAGGGTGATCTTCAGACACTGCAGGCGGCTGGCGCGATTGGCGATGCACTCGGCCACTACTTCGATGCCGACGGCAAACACGTGCCATTTCGCACCGACGATGTGCACATCGGGCTAACCCTCGACGATCTCAGGAAGCTCCCAACCAGTGTTCTTGTTGCCGGAGGCCGGGAGAAAGTTCAGGTCATCCACGCCGCCATCAAGGGCGGTTACTTCAACGTGCTGATCACCGATTCCGAGTCCGCCACGCAGTTGCTTGCGATGTCAACATGACTGGCTCGGTACCGTTCGGTGGGGATGCGCCCTTGTTTGTCGCAGGTGTCGGCATGACGCGATTCTCTGCACACCACGCGGACCGCACTGTTGTAGATCTCGCCAGAGAAGCCATTTGTGACGCCATCGCCGATGCAGGCACGACGAGCGGCCTGGTGGATCAGCTGGTCCTCGCCAACGAAAGCGACCATCTCAGTCGCCAGGTAACGTTGGTTTCCGCGGTTCAGTCAGAAGTTGGGCTGTGCGAGCGACCCGCGATGCGAGTGGAAGCGGGTGGCGCCTCAGGGGCCACAGCGTTTCGCACTGCCGCGGCACTTCTCCGTTCCGGAGACGCTGAGGCTGTCATCGTCTGCGGGACAGAGAAGACCGGGCGAGATATGCGAGCGGGCTTGGTGTCAGAGATCTTCGCCCTTTCGGCCGACTCCGATCTGGAGTTTCCGATGGGGGTCACGTTTCCGGCCCTGTACGCCATGGCCTTGCAGGTGCATACGGGCCTCTACGGCACGACGATGGAGCAGGTGGCATCGGTGGCGGTGAAGAACTTGCGCAACGCGGCCGCCAACGAGAAGGCGCACCGTAGCGCCGACATCTCCGTAGCCGAGGTGCTGGCATCAGCACCCGTTGCCTCTCCATACCGAGTCCTGGATTGCAGCGTTCTGAGCGACGGCGCCGCGGCAGTCCTGCTGGTTACCGAGCAATGGATGCGAGCCAATGGTGCCGAGCAATGGATGCGAGCCAATGATGCGCGGAGCGATTCTGGCACTGAGCCGCGGCCCCTCGTTTGCCTTGTTGGTTCTGGTGCCGCTACCGCGCCCGCCAGACTCGGTGATCGGATGGTTGATGGGCCGGCGGGGGTCGCGAACTTCTCGGCGAAATCGGCGGCTGCGAAGATCG